>CAYOEI010000150.1:0-6815 GCA_964402825.1 uncultured Hyphomicrobiaceae bacterium | reverse complement strand
GGCGCGACTGGAGAGCATTACAACTTCAGATTCCGCACCCAAGGGCTCGGTGCAGTTCGTGCTGGATGAAGCAACTTTTGCGCTGCCGCTGGAGGGCGTCATTGATATTGCCGGCGAGACCGACAGGCTCAACGGCGAGATTACGAAGATCGGCAAGGATATCTCGTCGATCGAGGCAAAACTCGCCAATGAGAATTTCACCTCCCGCGCACCCGAACATGTGGTGGAAGAGCAGCGCCAGCGAAAGAGTGACGCCGAAGCTGTTGTCGCCAAGCTGAATGATGCGCTGAACCGGCTGGAAGCCGCGCGCTAGGGCATAGACCCTCCATTGTGGTTTTTTTGCCAGACTGTTGCATGTAAAGCACATAATTAAAGCAAACGGCCCCGATTACGCCATAAACTCCGACAATTATCCGCCTCGAAACGAGGGAAGAATCGTGTCCTTTTGGCATCTTCCATTGCTGCTCACTGTGCAAAAGCTGTTAAAAAGCCTGTAGGGCGAGTATCTTGAAATTCTGCCGTTAAATGAATTTCAACGGCAGCAGAGGCATAGAAACCTCAAATTTAATTTTGAAAGAGTCAGGGGCTCATTATGGACGTCAAGACGTTCGATAAAAAACGCCTTCCGAGCCGGCACGTGACGGAAGGGCCTGAACGGGCTCCGCATCGCGCATTCCTGTATGCAATGGGGTTGAGCGGCGATGAAATTCATCAACCCCTCGTGGGCGTCGCTACCTGCTGGAATGAATCCGCACCTTGCAACATTGCGCTCCAGCGTCAGGCGCAGGTGGTCAAGAAAGGCGTCGCCCATGCCAGCGGTACGCCGCGTGAATTCTGCACCATCACCGTAACTGACGGTATCGCCATGGGCCATCAGGGCATGAAGTCGTCCCTGGCGTCGCGTGAGGTCATTGCTGATTCCGTTGAGCTTTCCATGCGCGGTCATTGCTATGACGCGCTCGTTGGCATGGCCGGGTGTGATAAATCTCTGCCCGGAATGATGATGGCGATGTGCCGGCTCAATGTACCGTCGATTTTTGTCTATGGCGGCTCGATCCTGCCGGGTAATTTTAAAGGCAATCCAGTGACGATCCAGGACGTGTTCGAAGCCGTTGGCCTTCATTCGGTTGGCGAGATGTCGGATGAGGATTTGCTGGAGCTGGAGAAGGTTGCGTGCCCTTCAGCCGGGGCTTGCGGCGCGCAGTTTACGGCGAACACCATGGCCACCGTATCTGAAGCCATCGGCCTGGCGCTGCCCTATTCGGCCGGCGCGCCCGCGCCCTATGAAATGCGCGACCAGTTCTGCATGGCGGCGGGCGAAAAGATCATGGAACTTCTGGCGCATGAAATCCGCCCCCGCGACATCGTTACACTCAAAGCGCTTGAGAATGCGGCCACCGTTGTCGCCGCGACCGGCGGGTCGACCAATGCCGCTCTGCATCTGCCGGCCATCGCCCATGAATGCGGCATCGAGTTCGATTTGTTTGACGTGGCGGAAATCTTCAAAAAGACGCCGTATATCGCCGACCTTAAGCCGGGCGGAAAATATGTCGCCAAGGACATGTTCGAGGCGGGCGGAATTCCGCTGCTGATTAAAACGCTTCTCGACAACGGCTTCATGCATGGCGATTGCATGACGGTAACGGGCCGCACATTGGCTGAAAATATGGAAAGCGTGAAATGGAACGAGAGCCAGGATGTCGTTTATCCGGCCAATAAGCCGATTACTCCAACGGGCGGGGTTGTTGGCCTGAAGGGTAATCTTGCCCCCGACGGCGCCATCGTGAAGGTGGCGGGCATGGAGAATATGATCTTCTCCGGACCGGCACGCTGTTTCGATACCGAAGAGGCCTGTTTCGAGGCGGTTTCAAACCGCGACTACAAAGAGGGCGAGGTTCTGGTCATTCGCTATGAAGGGCCCAAAGGCGGCCCCGGCATGCGCGAAATGCTGTCAACGACGGCGGCGCTCTACGGTCAGGGCATGGGCGACAAGATCGCGCTCATCACCGATGGCCGGTTTTCCGGTGCGACCCGGGGCTTCTGCATCGGCCATGTCGGGCCCGAAGCGGCGGTCGGTGGACCCATCGGTCTCTTGAAAGATGGTGATGTCATCACCATAGACTCCATAGCGGGGACGCTAGACGTCGAGCTGAGTGACGCGGAACTTAACGAACGTCGCAAAGCTTGGGAGGCGCCTGACAACCCCTACAAAAGCGGCGCGTTATGGAAGTATGCCGATCAGGTCGGGCCAGCCCGGACTGGGGCTTTAACGCATCCTGGTGGTAAAGTAGAGGTAGAGTGTTATGCCAACGTCTAGGCATCTTGCAGGTATTTTCGTGGCTGTTGCTGTCCTAGCACTGCCGGCCAGCGGAAGCGGGGCGAGTGATGTATTGCAGCTCGCATCAGCGGAAAATACACAACCGCAACGCATTGCTGCAGTTTCCGGCAGCGCCGCATCTCAACGCCCCATTGATCTTGAACTTGCCTCAGAGCGTGGCGGGCTTGAGGCCAGCCTAAAACTTGCGCGCAGATATGAGACCGGAGATGGCGTGCCCGCCGGCCGCAGCGCCGGCCGCGGCAAGGCCTTCAATCTCTATCAGCGCATTGTTGATGACCATGCCGAGATTCGCGCCACCGACAAGGATGCGGGAAGCGTTGCACAGGCTTTTGTCGCTCTTGGCAACTATTACCGCTCGGGTATTCCAGGCGCCGGTATCAAGGCTGACATGCGCCGTGCCCTGGCCCTCATCTGGCATGCCGCGAGCTATCTGGGCGATGCGGAAGCACAGTACAATCTGGCCCAGATGTTTCTCGATGAAAAGGGCATTGCGCGAAATGGCCATCTGGCCGTCAACTGGCTGGCCAGTGCCGCCAAGAAACGTCACGCCAAGGCGCAGGCAATCCTGGGTGATCTCCTGTTGCGCGGGGCGTCCGATATCCGCCGCCAACCCCGGAAGGGTTTTGCCTTGCTCACGCTGGCCCGGCAGAACGCGGCAACAAAAACAGAAGCTCAATGGATCGATGGCCTTATCGCTGACGCCAAGAACAGCACCAGCGATGCTGAACGTGATGGCGCGGCCAGGCTCGTTGTTCTGTGGCAACCTCACTTCGGCCAGCAAGTTGAGATAGCGGCTCCGGCAAAAATAGCGCCCGCACACACCGCCTTGACCAGGGTTGGTCTCGAAGGCGCGCCAGCTCAGCGCTAACTCACGTCCAGTTCAATCCAGACAGGAACGTGATCGGACGGCCTTTCCCAGCCCCGGGTGAAGCGATCGATCTCGCATGCCTTTAGCCGGTCGGCGGCTTGCGGGGAGAGCAGCAGATGATCTATGCGGACGCCGTGATCTTTCTGCCAGGAGCCCCTCTGGTAATCCCAGAACGTATAGCGATGGCTCTCGCCATGGCAGGCCCTGTAGCTGTCGCTCAGCCCGAGATTGAGCAGGGCATGGAATCGGCTGAGCGTCTCGGGGCGGAACAACGCATCACCCTCCCACGCCGCCGGGTCATGAACGTCCTCTGGCGTCGGGATGACATTATAGTCTCCGGCCAGAACGAACGGCTCTTCAAGCGTCAGCAATTCCTTCGCATGATCACTTAACCGATCCATCCACTTGAGTTTATATGGGTATTTTTCAGTGTCGGTCGGATTGCCGTTGGGCAGATAGAGTGACGCCACGCGCACCACGCCGCTTTGCGTGGAGATGACCACTTCGAGATAGCGTGCATGATCATCCGCGTCATCGCCCGGCAATCCTTTTATGATTTCATCAAATGGTTTCTTGGACAGGACCGCCACGCCGTTGAAGCTTTTCTGGCCGTGCACGGCGACATTGTAGCCAAGCTCCTCAAATCGCTCGGAGGGAAACCCTTCATCGACACTCTTGATCTCCTGCAAGCAGGCGATATCGGGTTTTTCTTGGCTCAGCCAGGTGAGGAGCCCGTCGAGCCGGGCCTTGATTCCGTTGATGTTCCAGGTGGCGATTTTCATGGGCGAATCTTGAGTGTGCTGTGCGCGGGTCCGCTCTTTAGCATGGCGGGAGAGTGTGGCCAAACCGGAGCATCATGAATGAGCGCTGTAAGTTTGCACATTGAATAGCGCCAACTCCTGAACATAGCGCTCCAGACTTATCAGGCCAACACATGGCAGTGCACCTGTAAGTTTAAGCTCATTTCTGACGATTTGTTTCGCCAGCACGAGTGCTGGAATGGTCGGGATATGTGGTCCATCTCCATCACGTGCAATCATGAACCATTCACGGATATGAGAAACTCCATTTTGATCTTCACCTGTTATGATCATATGCATGCCGCCATCGGCAGAACCCATCGCATCAAACCAGTTGCTCATTTTGAGGAGTGGGCCGGCGATATGCGGAAGATTGAGTGGCAGCCCGGCACGAACAAGCCATGACAATCCCCATAGTCCTAAATGCATCACGCTGATTTCGAGCCCGGCAGAGAATTGAATCTGGCTGATGCCATAACGTTCTGAAAATAAATCCAGATCTGGTATATCGCAATTGGCCATCCATCTGCGGCCAAGCTCAGGGTAGCTCTGGCGGTAGATATCCTGCCAGCCAAAGGCTGATTTTTTGCGGCCCGGGAATGGTTTCAGCGGCTTTCCCACATAGCTCATGATCGCTTGCGTCGTCGCCAGGCCGCGTTCGGCTTTCTGGCCCGGGGTGATGCCGTACCGGAGCGAGCTGATTTTTGAAAACTCTGGCCTGAAATGCTCCAGCACCGCTGAGGAAAGACCCGGTACGGTGCTGGCGCCGGAGATGACCGCGACGCCATTGCCGGACGCTTTCTCGTTGAGAGTTGTAATACCGGTGACGAAATCCCGGCCATCTGCAAGATCGATATAGTGGATTTTCTGCCGGATGCACGCTTGTGCAACGCTGTAATCGCTGTTTTGAAAAGGCCCGCAAGTGTTAACGGCGACTTTCGGTTTCAGCTCCGCTAACGGTTCATCGAGTGGCTGTGACACATCCAGATAAACCGCCTGAGCGAGACCGGCAGGCAGCTGTTGTTTGAGTTCTTCGGCTTTGCTGAGGATACGCCCGGCGATGATGACGCGGATGCCATCCCTCGTCAGGGCAGCCGCAATGCGCTTACCGAAATTGCCATAACCGCCAAGGATCAGGACGCGTCCGGGCATCAGACTTCCACTATTATAAAAGGCCCGGAATAGGCGAAGCATATTCCAAACCAGGGATGCATGGCATGCGTCCACATCGTAAACTCATTATCTGAGATTGGCAGCTCTTCAGCTTCGCCTGCTCCAATGATGAGCGTCAGCGGGATTGGGATAAGGATTCCAAAGATACGCCAGACATAGCCCCGGTGGGAGAGGGTGACTTTTTCTCCATCCCACCCGTAGGCCATCTTCCAGCCAATCCCGAAACGCATGAATTCTATCAGTTCATCCCCGCCGATATGCTCCATGCGTGAGCGGAAACTCTCATCTCCGCTCGCATAGTGAAAGACGCGGTCAAAGTAAAAGGCGCTGGAGTTATGACCGCTTGTAAATGTGACGGTTACCGGAACGCCCGTGCCAGATTTGGAAATCAGCATGCCGGAAAGCCTGGACATCACACGCATGAAGGGGGAAATTTCTATATCGAGAGTTCCCTTCACGATGACTCTATCATCGCTGTAGGGGCGTATCGCGTAGTGATCGCGAATGACTGTTGGCAGGCTATTCCAGTCTTCTCCAAACACCGCCTTGAAGATGGGTTCGCGGTCTGTGGCCGGGTCTTGCAGGTTGCGTAATTTATCTACACCCTTGAGACGGAGGAGCAGGTTGCGGGCCGCGCGCATGGCCGGGTAGCAGAGTTTTGCAACGGTTCTGGACTTGAAGAGCAGCGCATTAGCCCGGTTGAACCAGCCGTTGGGGCTCCCGAGCATTGCCATCATATGGAGAGCATCCTCTTCATGATAGCAAACCCCCTGAAACTTCAGCACCATGCCGTCATCGAGGTCTAGACCAAGCCGATTAATTTCCTGAATTAAGGGATGCGCCTCGTTCCCGCGCGCGTCAACCAGGTGGAGTGCGCCCGCGGATTTACGGATTTGCAGAGCACGAGCCGCCTGGGTACATATTGGGCAATGCCCATCATAGGCAAACCAGACATCGCCATTTATGGTCTTTTTATCAATCTTGGCCATGCAGGAGATACATTTCGTGAGTTACCTGCTCATCAAATGGATACATATCCTAAGCGCTACCATACTCTTTGGCGCGGGTATTGGCAGCGCCTTTCATATGTTCATGGCCAACCGCCGGGGCAAGATTGAAGAAATATATTTTGCCGCCCGCACTGTTGTCCTTGCGGATTATATCCTCACAACCCCCGCTGTGATCATCCAGCTGATCACGGGGGTGATGCTCGTCCAAATGCTGGACTATCGCTTCACGGATTTCTGGGTCCTGTGGGGTCTGATCCTTTATTTCTTCGCAGGGGCCTGTTGGCTGCCAGTCATCTGGATTCAAATCAAAATGCGGAATATGGCGAAGACAGCTCTGGATGCCGGTGAGCCACTGCCAGGGAATTTCTGGAAAATGGACCGTTTGTGGATCGTCCTTGGGTCGCTCGCATTCCCGGCAATCCTTATCGTGTTCTATCTGATGGTATTTAAGCCGAATATAGGGTTTTTTTCCTAGCAATAACGCCTGTTCAGGGTGATTGTCTGATCTGGAGGTCACATAATCCTTCAATAGAAACTCGCAGAAAATCGCCATTTTCCAAAATAATTCAAAAAAAATCGCGGCTCGATGAACCTTTTTGCCCCCCAGCGCGACTGATGGGTATCGG
>CAYOEI010000149.1:0-6893 GCA_964402825.1 uncultured Hyphomicrobiaceae bacterium | reverse complement strand
TTTTTATCCAGCAGATCGGCCGGCCAGACTTCATCGGTCGTAAAGCGTTTCGAAAACTCAACGAGCTGCCACAGATCAGAGCGTGATTCCCCTGGCGCATCCACAAGCTGGTGCCAGAACTGCGTCCGCCTCTCCGCGTTGCCATAGGCTCCTTCTTTTTCCACCCACATGGCGGTGGGCAAAATGAGATCGGCGGCCTGGGCCGTTACGGTTGGGTAAACATCTGAAACCACTATGAAATTATCAGGGTTGCGATAGCCGGGCAGCCCTTCTTCATTGAGGTTAGGCGCGGCCTGCATATTGTTATTACACTGCACCCAATAGGCATTGAGCTTGCCGTCCTTCAGCATCCGGTTTTGCAGAACCGCGTGATAGCCGGGCTTTGCCGGAATGGTGCCCTTGGGCAGTTTCCAGATTTTCTCCGCTATATCGCGATGCTCCTCTTTGGCAACCAGGAGATCGGCCGGCAACCGGTGAGAAAAGGTGCCGACCTCGCGCGCCGTTCCGCAAGCAGAGGGTTGGCCGGTCAGCGAAAACGGGCTGTTGCCCGGTTCGGAAATTTTGCCCGTAAGCAAATGGATATTGTAGACGAGATTGTTGCACCACACGCCGCGGGTATGCTGATTGAAGCCCATGGTCCAGAACGAGACGACTTTGGTTTTCGGGTCCGCATAAATTTCCGCCAGGGCTTTGAGTCGCGACGTTGGAACGCCGGAAAGCTCCGAGACCGTGTCGATATCGTAATCGGAAACGAACTTCGCATACTCCTCAAAGGACATTTCCTTCGAACCGCCAGCCTTATCGGCGTTCTTCGCCTTTTTCTCCAGGGGATGCTCGGGCCGCAAGCCATAACCGATATCAGGATTGCCCAACCGGAAATTGACGTGCTTGGACAAAAATTCCTTGTTCACCCGTCCGGTGTCGATGATGTATTTGGCGATGAAGTTCAGGATTGCCAGGTCGGTCTGCGGTGTGAAGACAATCGGCATATCAGCCAGATCGAAACTGCGATGCTCGAACGTGGAGAGAACCGCAACCTTCACATGGGGCGCGCTGAAGCGCCGGTCCGCCACCCTCGTCCATAAAATGGGGTGCATTTCCGACATATTGGAGCCCCACAGGACGAACGCGTCGGTCTCCTCAATATCGTCATAGCATCCCATCGGCTCATCAATGCCGAAGGTGCGCATGAAGCCGGCCACGGCGGAAGCCATGCAGTGGCGGGCATTAGGGTCGATATTGTTGGTGCGGAACCCGGCCTTCATCAGTTTTGAAGCCGCATACCCTTCCCAAATGGTCCATTGCCCGGACCCGAACATGCCAACCGATGTCGGACCGTTCTTCTTGATGGCCTCTTTGAATTTGACCTCCATGATGTCGAAGGCTTTGTCCCATGAGACCGGCGTGAACTCGCCATTCTTGTCATATTTACCGTCGCTCATGCGCAGCATGGGCTGCGTCAGCCGGTCCGTGCCATACATGATCTTGGAGAGAAAATAGCCCTTCACGCAGTTCAGGCCGCGATTGACCGGCGAATGGACATCGCCATGAGTAGCGACGACGCGCCCCTCTTTTGTGGCGACCATCACGGAGCAGCCGGTGCCGCAGAAACGGCAAGGGGCCTTGGACCATTTTAGTTCGGTGGTCTGGCTGGCCGTCGGCGGTTGGACCGCCAGGGCGCTAAGCGGCATACCGGCCGCCGCCGTGGCGGCAGCTACCGCATTGGCCTTGATATAATCGCGCCGGGTAAGACCCGAAGATTTGCGTTTATTCGGTTTTGTCTTATTTGGCATCGTCCATCTCCTCCATGTGGTGATAGACGAGAGAGACATTGACCACGCCTTCCGTCCTTTGGATATGGTCCATGGTTTCGACGAGGCCTGCGTCATTTTCCGCCTCAAGCGTCAGGATCAGCTTGCCGTTCTGGTTGGAGCCGTGGCTCTCAACGCCAGACAGGGCCGTGAGTTCAGCCTCGATAATGGGCATTTTGTCCGGCCACCCTTGAACGAGAACGCTCGCGATATGGTGGTTTTTGCTGGTAAGGCTGCCTTTTAAGATATCCCGCCGTGTCCGCGAGATCACCGACATCTTGTCTTCACGCATGCTTACACTCCAGTTCTGCTTGCCCTTTAGGTTATGGGGCGCCAGGTGGTCCGGCGATAAGCTGATACATCCAAATTGCAAATCCATAGCTGCCAACCAGTGCAACAACGACACCAGGAGCGAGGAATACTGTTAAGAAGAGAAACGCGGAAAGTTCGCGAGATTTGGGGTTAGGTTTTTTTGATTTTGCTGCGACAGATTCCCCGGATTTAACCGGCCGTTTTGACTTTTTCGGCGCTGCGCGAGCCATACCACCCCCTATTTAGGTATGCTCTAATATATATAGTATTTCTTCTAATTACAACGTACCGCCAGACCATCGAGCCAATATTGCAGTGCAGTATTCATCCGCACGGGCGGAGGTTAGCGGGGCCTTCGCAGAGCGAAAAAACAAGCGTCACCACGCCTTTAATCAGTATACGAAGCAGATGTGTTTGATCATTATGCCTGATATTTTTCCCAAAAATATTTGGCCAAAGCAAACCCTCGCGAGCGTATACTAACCCGCACATGTGCGGTGAGAGGTTGTTGATCAGGGAACCAGAATCTGCCGGATCGTATGCCCGTCCGCCAGATGATCGAAAGCCGTATTGATATCGTCCAGTCCAATCCTGTCCCCCATCAGCCGGTCGACGGGCAGCAGGCCTTGCTGATAAAGCGAGATATATCGCGGCATGTCGCGTACCGGCACGCAGCTGCCGATATAGCTGCCCTTGATGGTGCGTTCCTCGGCGACCAGAGAGACGGCCTGCAATTCGAGCATATGATCGGGATGTGGCAGACCGGCAGTAACCGTTGTTCCGCCACGGCGTGTAATCCGGTAGGCGAGATCGAGCGCCCTGACCGATCCGGCCATTTCCAGAACGCTTTCAGCGCCGCCACCGGTCGCCTCTCGCACTTGCTCGACGCAATCGCTGCTCGCGGCATTGAATGTCATATCTGCGCCGAGCTGACGGGCAATCTTCAGCTTGTCGTCATGGACATCGATGGCAATCACCTGGCGCGCACCACACAGGCGCGCGCCGAGCATCGCATTCAGTCCAACCCCGCCCAGACCGACCACCGCGACCGATGTGCCGGGCGCCACTTTTGCGGTGTTTACGGCTGCGCCGACGCCGGTGAGGACGGCACAGCCGAAAAGTGCAGCCTCCTCGAAGGGCAGCGATGAATCGATCTTGATCAGGGAATTTTGTGAACACACAGCATATTCCGCAAAGGCGGAAATGCCCATGTGATGATGAATCGCCGTACCGTTCTTGTGTAATCGGCGCGCACCGGAAAAGAGCGTTCCCTCTCCATTGGCGACCGCGCCGGGTTCACATAATGCGGGCCGCCCCTCCATACATGGCGCACAATGCCCGCAGCTTGGAACAAACACCATCACCACATGGTCGCCGGGTTTCAGATCCCTTACACCCGTTCCCAGCTCGACGACTTCACCGGCCGCCTCATGGCCGAGCGCCATCGGCGTTGGGCGCGGCCGGTCGCCATTGATGACCGAAAGATCGGAATGGCAAAGACCAGCGGCCCTGATTTTTACGAGCACCTCGCCATCTCCGGGCGGATCCAGCTCAAGCTCTTCGATGATCAGCGGTTTGCTCTTCGCATAAGGGCGGGGTCTCCCCATCTCCTGCAGAACGGCGGCCTTTACCCTCATTTTTTCCTCCCTCAATACGCCGGGTGATATCGGCGTGATATGGTCTTTCGCACCCTGCCATAGAACAGGCCCCGGCACCCTGCCAGATTCAGGATTTGGCGTCTTCGCGGATCATATCGCTGGCCTTTTCCGCGATCATGATAACCGGTGAATTGGTATTGCCGGATGTGATCGACGGCATGACCGAGGCATCAACCACCCGCAAGCCCTCAAGCCCCAGGACACGAAGCCTCTCATCGACCACAGCCATGGCGTCAGATCCCATTTTTGCGGTGCCGACGGGATGGAAGATCGTGGTTGAAATGTCACCGGCGGCTTTCGCGAGTTCTTCATCCGACTGATAGGCCTGCCCCGGCCTGAACTCTTCGGGCGCATATTTATTCAACGCCTCCTGGCCAACAATCTTGCGGGTGAGGCGTATGGAATCGGCCGCCACCGTGCGGTCGCTTTCTGTCGAGAGATAGTTGGGGCGGATCGCCGGCGGGGTTGCCGGGTCAGGGCTTTTGATATGCACAGTGCCCCGGCTTTCGGGCCGGATATTGGCGACGCTTGCGGTAAATGCCGGGAACGGGTCCAGCGGCTGGCCAAATTTCTCTAAGGTGAGCGGCTGAACGTGATACTCGATATTCGGGGTTGCGAAAGCCGGATCGGTTTTGGCGAACATGCCGAGCTGCGAGGGGGCCATCGACATTGGACCTGACCGGTGCAGGGCATATTCAAGCGCGATTTTCATCTTGCCCCACAGACTTGCCGAACTCTCGTTCAGTGTCTTCACGCCCTCGACCTTGTAGGCGCAGCGGATTTGCAGATGGTCCTGTAGATTTTCTCCAACGCCCTTGAGTTCATGGGCTACTTGTATGTCAAAATCCTTCAGCACTGCTCCTGGACCGATCCCTGAAAGCTGCATGATTTGCGGCGAGCCAATAGCACCTGCGGACAGGATCACCTCGCCATGAGATGCCGCATGCGCTTTATTGCCCTTGATCTGCAAGTCAACGCCGGTCACACGTTTGCCGTCCAGAAGCAGCCGCTCGACCTGAGCGTGCGTCACAACATTGAGATTTTTTCGCCCCATGACGGGACGCAAAAACCCTTTCGCCGTGGTCCAACGCACACCCTTGCACTGGTTGACGTGGAAAAAGCTGGAGCCTTCGTTATCGCCAAGGTTGAAATCGTCGATTTTGGGAATACCGGCCTGCGCCGCCGCTTCGCGAAAGGCTTCGAGGATTTCCCATGAAAGACGCTGTTTCTCAACCCGCCACTCACCGCCGCGCCCATGCATTTCACCAGGCTCAACAGCAACCTGATCTTCAGAGCGGATAAAATAGGGCAGCACATCGTCCCAGGCCCACCCAGTGTTGCCTAGCTGACGCCAGCCGTCATAGTCGCGCGCCTGGCCGCGCATATAGATCATGCCGTTGATTGCGGAGCATCCGCCGAGCACTTTTCCGCGCGGATAGCCAAGCACACGGCCATTGAGGCCGGGGTCAGGCTCTGTTTTAAATCCCCAGTCAGTGCGCGGATTACCAATGCAATAGAGATAGCCGACGGGGATGTGTATCCAGATATAATTATCCTTGCCGCCAGCTTCGAGCAGCAGGACCTTCACCTTAGGGTCTTCGCTCAGCCGGTTGGCCAGCACGCACCCCGCTGAGCCCGCGCCAACGATGATGTAATCATATGTACCAAGATCAGTCAGAAGCTGCCCTCCAGAATATCAAAAAAAAATGGCAAGCTAATTATAAGCTACAGCGGGCAACCAAGTCGCCAGGGTCGGGTAGTTAATGACCAATGTGAGCCCGATCAGCTGCAAGATGATGAAGGGCACAACACCCTTGTAGATTTCCACCAGCTTAATATCGGGCGGACACACCCCTTTTAGATAGAACAGCGCGAATCCCACCGGTGGCGTCAAAAACGAAGTCTGCAGGGTGACCGCGACGAGGATCAGGAACCAGATCAGATCGGGATTATCGATCTCGCCAAAACCTTCAATTCCCAGATCAAGCCCGGTAATGACCGGCGCCATCAGCGGGAGAATAATAAGGGTGATCTCAATCCAGTCGAGAATGAAACCCAGCAGAAAGACGATGAACAGGATTGAAAACACAATGCCGTAGCTGCCGAAGGGTATGGCGGTCAGCGTCCTCTCGATCAAATCATCGCCGCCCAACTCGCGCAGAACCAGCGAGAAGCATGTAGCGCCGATGAAAATAGCAAAGATGTAGGCGGTCGTATTAAACGTCGATAGCGAGACCTGTCTCAGAACCGGAATTGAGAACCGGCGATTGAAAACGGCGAGTAATATCGCCCCCAGCGCGCCCACTCCGCTGGCTTCGGTGGCGGTGGCGATACCGGCGAAGATGGAGCCAAGCACAGCCAAAATCAGCATAAACGTTGGAATAACCGCCTTGATGACCTCAATAACGACCTTGACTGAAAGCGGTTTCGCATCGCGTGGCAAGGGGGCATCCTCGGGCCGTATCAGCCCGACAAGTATGATGTAGCCAATATACAGGCCGCCCAGTATCAGGCCCGGAAACACCGCGCCCATGAACAGATCACCGACGGAAACGCCAACCTGGTCAGCCATGATGACAAGCATGATCGAGGGCGGGATCAAGATACCCAGCGTGCCGGACCCCGCTATGGTGCCCAATGCCAGCGAGCGGTTGTAGCCCTGTTCAAGCATCGGCTTGAGCGACAGCAGTCCGAGCAGGACAACCGAAGCGCCGATAATCCCTGTTGATGCGGCGAGAATAATCCCGATTGACGTCACGGTGATCGCCAGACCGCCGCGCAAGCCGCCAAACAGTGATTGCATGGAACGCATCATGCGCAGCGCAATCCCCGATTGATCGAGCATCAGCCCCATGAATATGAACATCGGCAGGGCAACGAGAATCCAGTTGTCCATGATCTTGTAAAGCCGGTTCACAATGAGCCCGAGGGTGAGGAGGTCCAGCCCGGTGATCGTTCCCAGGTAAATATCCGCCAGATAACCAACGCCGCAAAACAGGACCCCGACACCCGGACACTTACATCCGGAGCGGATTATATTTCTTCATCCGGTCGGAAAAACTGAGCAACTCATCTTCACATCTCAAGGTCATGACGCCGTCATCCTCATCCT
>CAYOEI010000148.1:0-6630 GCA_964402825.1 uncultured Hyphomicrobiaceae bacterium | reverse complement strand
GAAGGCGGAACGGGAGCAACGCCAGAGCGAAGCGAAGCCAGATGTGCCGTATGAAGCGAAGCCGGATGTGACGCCCGAAGTGCAGCTCGAACCTGATGCGCTGGGTTCCTGGCGGCCGAGCGATGAGGATATTGATGAGTTTATGACGTTCTTCGAGAAAATTATGAACCGGTTCAAGCAATCCGCGGAGTCGATGAAGGACGATTCCCCCAAGCAGCAACCCTGAATTTCAGGAAGGATCTGGATAAGTATGCGCCCCGTCACCCAGCAGGCAAGCAATACGCTGGATTTTGAAACCAATGGACCCGGCTTTACGGATATCTCACGCGAGATCATGCGATGGCTTGAAGACGCACGGGCCGGTGAAGGGCTGCTCACCGTTTTTGTTGCGCATACCTCGGCCTCGCTGACAATCCAGGAAAATGCTGATCCCGATGTGCTGCGCGATCTGGCTGATGCTCTGGAGCGTGTCGCACCGCGCGCTCACCCTTATCGCCATAATAGCGAAGGCAGCGATGACATGCCGGCCCATATTAAATCGATGGTGACGTCAACGAGCCTGTCCATACCAGTGCTCGAAGGGCGCATGACCCTCGGCACCTGGCAGGGCGTCTATCTTGTTGAACACCGCGATGCGCCGCATCGCAGACGGGTCGTGCTCACATTTATCGGAACATCTAAAAATTAGGCGCCGCCGGCATCAGGCCCGAAAAAGCGCGTGGCGCTTACCAGCTCATGGATGTTTCCTGGTTCCGTCATGGCGTGGCCTGAATCCGGCGTGATCTTCAATTCGGATTTTGGCCAGGCCTTAGCCAGCTCCCACGCAGTCTTGAGCGGGGTTACCACGTCATAGCGGCCATGCACGATAATGCCCGGGATGTCTTGCAGCAGATGCGCGTTTGCGATCAGTTGATCATCGCTATCCAGAAAGCCGCGATTGACAAAATAGTGGCATTCGATCCGGGCGAAGGCGAGGGCGTAATCTTCATTGGCGAAGTTTTTCACGCGCGATGCGTTAGGCAGCAGGGAGAGGGTTGAGCCTTCCCACACGCTCCATGCCCGCGCGGCTTCCAGGCGCACAGCAGGGTTATCGCCGGTGAGGCGCTTATAGTAGGCTGCGATCATATCGTGGCGTTCATCTTCGGGAATGGGGGCGAGATAAGCCTCGAAGGCGTCGGGATGAATCCAGCTGCACCCTTCCTGGTAGAACCATTCAATCTCACTTCTGCGAAGCGTGAAGATTCCGCGCAAAATGAGTTCCAGGACTTTATCGGGGTGGGTTTGCGCATATGCCAGGGCCAGAGTGGAACCCCATGATCCGCCAAGCAGCTGCCAGCGCTCAATGCCCAGATGTGTCCGGAGGCGCTCCATATCCGCCACCAGATCCCAGGTGGTGTTTTCCTTCAACTCGGCATGTGGCGTGGAGCGGCCGCAGCCGCGCTGATCGAACAGGATGATGCGATATTGATCCGGATCATGATAACGGCGCATGGTCGGGTTCGACCCGCCGCCCGGGCCGCCATGGACCATCAGTGCGGGTATGCCGGTGGGATTGCCGCATTCCTCATAATAAATTTCATGGAGACCGGAGACTTTGAGCCGGCCGCTTTTGCGGGGCTTGATCTCGGGGTAGAGGCTAAGCTGGGGCATTGGATTCGTCTTTGGCGTTTGCGTCCTGTTGTGTCCGCGGCCGCGCTGTTCCGGGCATATGGGACTGTTTCCTTAAGGGCGCCAGCCGCATGGCCTTGTCAAACAGCGCCTCACCGCTCGGGTCACGCATGTCATCGGCAAGGGCCAGCAGCTCAACCGACGGCTTTGGCGTAGCAAAGCTGACCGCTACGCCAACGACCAGTCCGGCGGGGATGCCCAGCACTCCAGCCAGAAGACCGCTGAGGCCGGGATATATAGCGACTCCTCCCGAAAGCTGCAGCATGGCGTAGGCGGTTGCGATACCGGACCCGGACAGCATTGCGGCGAGAATTCCCCACTTCGTCACCCGCTTCCACCAGATCGACAATATGAGAGCAGGAAGATAGGCCGCGCCTGCCAGGGACAAAGCGAGGATAGCCGCGCGGAGCACGTCAAAATCATTGATGGTGACATACCAGGCCGTACCCGCGGTCAGGAGGACAATTGCCAGACGGGCGACTATCAGCCGTTTCCCTGGTGTTGCGGAGCGGTGGAGGATGCCGTGAAACAGATCATCGCTCAGCGCGCTTGCGGCTGCGAAGGCATGCGCCGCGCCCGCCGCCAGGGTTGCGGCTATACCAGCGGCAGCGGCGAACACAACCAGAATGAATGGCAGTCCGGCCATGATCGGAAGAGACAGAACCACGCCATCGCGAGACATGAGCAATTCCCTGGCGCTGATGAGCCCGTCGGCATTGCGGTCGGTGAAATTAGCCAGCCCGGCATCCTTCAACCCGCCGATCCAATCCGGCAAATCGGAAATCGAGGTGCCCACGATCTGCTGCAGGGTGATATATTTGGTGAACACGGCATAGGCTGGAGCGGTGATGAGGAACAGCCCGAGAAACAGCGTGCCCCATCCCATGAGTCGCCGCGATTGCGGGGTGTGAACGGCGGTGCCCGCCCTGAGCAGCATGCCCGGCATCGCCGCGGTTCCGGCCAGCACACAAAATGCGAGCAGCATAAAATTGTTCATGGTCAGTGCGCCGAAAGCTTGCAGGAATGGTTTTACCGCCGGCTCGGGGCGCTCGCCCGGCAGCCCCCCCAGCATGGCCTGAGGCGCAGTGGGGAAAGCGCCCAACGTCACTTCATTGATCGAGTTTTGCTCGAGCAGAGAGCCGTATGTGAATTGCGGCAATGGCAGATTGGTTACCTGAATGGAAACGACGATCAGCGGTACGAGTATTCCCGCCAGCACGACAGTGTACTGGATACTTTGAGTCCAGGTGAGCGCGCGCAGGCCGCCAAGGATAAGGGTGAGAACGATCACTCCAGCCCCGCACGCAACAGCCACCTCAAACGATACCGATGCAAACAGCGATGTGACGAAGGCGCCAATCCGCAGTTCCGCCGCAAGCAGTATCAGCGCCGGGGGCATAAGCAGAAGCGCGGCGACGCCGCCAAGCAACGGACTTTTGAAACGCAGGCGAAAAAAACCAGGCAGCGTATAGGCGCCGGTCTTTCGCAGATATGGCACGAACAGAACCGCAGCCAGTGCAAAGCCTCCAATCCAGCCGATACCCAGCGCCAGGGCATCGAAACCAATAAGATACAGGCTGCCCGTCAATGCGAATATCCCGACCCCGCCAATGGTTGTTACCGCGAGGGCCAGGCCGCCGAACACCGGCGGGATGCGGCGCGAGACGGAGAAGAACTCATGAAGGTCCAGCGTGCGGGTCAGGACGGCAACCATCAGATAGATGATCAGCGGCGCCGCGATCATGGTGTGGCTCAGCCACAGCTTTCGCGCCCCAAGCTGTTCCAGAAGCGCCAGCACGAGAACGAGCGCGGTAAAGGCGCTTACGAAAATTGCGTAATGCGTCCCGAGCCGGGGATTGAGAGGGCGATATTGATTTTGCAGAGACATTTATCCTGACCCAGACCCTTAAAATTTACAAATCTTCAGTGGCGCCAAATTTCCGGTCTGTCGTCTCTTGCCGGCTGGCCATCCAGTAAACCAGTATGATCAGACCGATTATCACGCCCTGTGCGGCCATATAGTACCCGAACGGGAAGCTGAGAAGCGTGCCGGAATTGAGCTCAACGACGAGGAATGGCAGGAGGAAGACGCATGCCAGAATGACGACGACCGCCCCGATGGCGAGTAATGAAGTGTATAACCAGTGGCGCGGGCGTTGTTCGTCGTCAATCATGAAATCCCCGATTTGTTGATCGCACTGTAGCCGCATTGCACAGCGGATGAGGGTTAGCAGTCTTGTCCGCCATCGCCAAGCATCAAGAGCGAATGCGCACAATAACAAATGGCGCCAAAAAAAGTGACATAAACCGATTGTCTTTTGTACCATTGAATAGATTGGATTTTTCGATCTACACTGGGGCAACAATATGCCCATCTTGGGGAGGGGGACGTGTTGGACAGCAAAAAGATATGCGTTTGCGATTGGGAAAGGCCGGAAAATGGCCGCCTATAGTATCATTATCATCGATGACCATCCGTTGTTCAGGGACGCTCTGCGTCAGGCGCTGAGTGAAAATTTCAGCGATCTGAAAATCTCGGAAGCCGGGTCTCTTGAAGGTGTGTCGAGTGCGCTGGAGGAGAATACGGAAACGGATCTGGTTTTGCTGGATCTCGCCATGCCTGGCGTCAAGGGTTTCTCCGGGCTGATGTATCTGCGCGCGCAATACCCGGAAATACCCGTTGTTGTTGTGTCCGCGAATGAAGACCCGACAGCTATCCGGCGCTGTATAGAATTTGGGGCATCCGGTTTCATTCCCAAATCTCTTCCTGTGGACACAATCCGCGAAGCGGTGAAGGCTGTTCTCGAAGGCGATGTCTGGACCCCGCCTGATCTGGATCTGGATGAGGTAACAGATGGAGAGACCGCCGATCTGGTTTCACGGCTGGCAACGCTGACGCCGCAGCAGGTGCGTGTGCTGATGATGCTGAGCGAGGGTCTGCTGAACAAACAGATCGCATATAAACTCAGCGTATCGGAAGCGACCATCAAGGCGCATGTCTCGGCGATACTGCAAAAACTCGGCGTCGACAGCCGGACGCAGGCCGTGATTGTGGTCAACAAGATCGAAGGTCAGGGCTGGCGGGAGTCAGTTGAGTAACTTTATTCCGCGGCGGCCCGCCGGATACGCGATTGCGCCATAACGGCCCGAAGAGCAGCCGGACGCAACGGTTTGCGCAGCAATTGCAACCCTTGAGATTTGATCAGCTTCTGAACTTCCGGAGAGCGGTCAGCCGTTATGATCACAGCGGGGACGTCATATCCTAATTCTTCGTGGATCGCGCGAATGGCATCAATTCCGGTTTCAGAATCAAGGTGATAGTCGGCGAGTATGATGTCGGGCGGGCGCGTTGTGGTGCGCATTTGCTCCACGGCATCCTGCCCGCAAGTGGCGCGCAGAACGAAGCAGTCCCATCCCGAAAGCAGCGTATCCATACCATCGAGCATCGCTGGCTCATTGTCGATACACAGGGCGGTGCAGCCCGCTATCTGTCCAGCGCCAATCCGTACCCTGGCCTTGCGGGGTTCAGCACGCGCCTCAACCACCGGCAACATGACGGAAAAGACAGAACCGTATCCCGCGCGTGAGTTAAGCTGGATGTCATGATCGAGAATACGCCCGATGCGCTCGACGATGGAGAGGCCCAGCCCCAGCCCTTGAGTGCCGACCGTGTTGGTGGTGAGCCGCTGGAACTCCTTGAAAATGAACTTTTGCTTGTCTTTCGCTATGCCCGGCCCCGTATCATAAATCTGAACTTCGATTTGCTCCCCGGGCCGGCGCCGGCAGCCGAGCACCACGCGGCCGCTCTCGGTGTATTTAATCGCATTCGAGATAAAATTCTGCAGGACGCGCCGCAGCAAACGGCGGTCGGAGCGGACCCAAAGGCTTGATGGATACACTCGCAATTCGAGGCATTCGTCTTTCGCCATGGGTTCAAATTCCAGTTTTAACTGCATGAGGAGCTCGCCAAGAGCGAAGTCGCTCAATTCGGGCTTCATGGCTCCGGTATCGAGGCGGGAGATGTCGAGCAGGGTGCCGAGAATTTCCTCAACCGATTCAAGCGAGGCATCGACGTTACGAATGAGCCGTCCGTCCTCGCCGCGGCGTTGGCGCTCGACCAGGGTGCTCACATACAGGCGCGCGGCATTGAGGGGTTGCAGAATATCATGACTGGCGGCGGCGAGGAATCGTGTCTTGTCAAGATTGGCGTCATCGGCTTTGGCCTTTGCCTTGGCCAGCTCGCGGTTCACCTTGGTGAGTTCGGCTGTACGCTCGCGTACCCGCCGCTCCAGGTTTTCATTCGCCCGGGCAAGCGCCTCGGCCGCTTCGACCTTGTCAGTAATGTCCATGTAGGTTGTCACGAAGCCGCCCTGGGGCATGGAGTTTGTGCGCACCTCGACGGCATGGCCCGAACCGCTCAGCCGCTCCTGAAAGGTCTCCTGGGTCACGGCGAATTTATGGATGCGGTCGGAGATGATCTCCTCGACCTTGCCCGGGCCAAGGTCGCCCTGCTCAGCGCTATAGCGGATGATCTCATCAAGCGGGACGCCTACGCGGCCAAACTCCGTCGGTAAATTCAATATTTCCCGGAACTGCCTGTTCCAGCAGATGAGCCGCATATCCCTGTCATACACCGAGATGCCCTGACGCACCTGATTGAGGGCGGATTGCAGCAGATCGCGATTATACTGGATGGCTTCGGACGCATCATCGAGCAGTTTTTGTGCTGATTTAAAGCCAGCCGCGCGGCGGCGCAGCAGCAGCGAGAGCACGAGGCGCGACGACGCCGTGCCGATGGCGCTGGCCAGCAGGTGTTCCGTATAGCGCAGAAGTTGAACATCGGCCTCGGCCTTGGGATGAAGCTCCTCCGTCAAACTGGAGGCATACTCCTCGAATGAGCGCTGCGCGCGTTCCTCGCCGACATAACGCCCGGCAATGTGCTGCAATTCTTCCACCGTGATC
>CAYOEI010000147.1:0-3975 GCA_964402825.1 uncultured Hyphomicrobiaceae bacterium | reverse complement strand
TCACTTTTCGTATAACCGTAGAAACTCCGGTAAATGCTGTTGCACAATACCAGCCGGTCCTTGGAATCGAACAGCGCGAACCCCGCCGAAAGATGCTCAACCGCGTCGCTAAGGGTTAGCGCCCCGTTGGCTTGCCCCGTGGTCTCAGTGTCGGCGCCGGCGACGCTCGGCCCATCCCTCGCTACCTCCAACTCGCCGACCTGCTGGCGAAGCGCCATGACCTCGTCGACAAGCTCAGATTTCTTGTGCCGCATCAGCGCAGCGCTTGATTGTGTGGCGGTTGTCATCACTCTTCCCCTGTGTCACTCGAAGAATACAGACTGCCGAACGGTCGCAATCGCGCCTGTTGTCTTAGCGCTGTTGTGGAACCGTAACGGGCATGTTTTAGCATAAACCAGTTCTCGACGGCGGGGGTTTACGTTGACGTCTGGGGGAGAGGTCGTGGGATGGGTGTCCGAATGTCCGCTATTGGCTATTAGCGGACATTCCAGCCCATGAGGATTTATGTCTGCTTTCGGGGGTAAAGCGGACATAGTACGCGGCCCCTCAGAATGTCTGCTTATGACCCAAAGCGGACATCCGTGGGCGTCGACCAAATCCAGAACCGACTGACTTTGCTACCGGCACACAAACCGGAGTCAGGTCACAAATGCAGGCTTGATTTGGATGTTATTTTTTTTGCGGAAACAGGAAGCTCAAATTGAATTGTGCCTGCCAGGACGCGCCGCCGTCCGGTCTAACCACGTTTGCGAATGCACCGACCTTGGCTTGCAAATGCTGCTCCCCGATCTTGAATGTTTTGCCAAAACCACCTCCCAGCGGGACGTTCCATCGATTGCCGCTTGATGCCTTCCAATTCGCGGTAATCACGGGATTTGTGTAGGCGAACCAGCCCGGGTGGCTTTTGAAATTGTAATTAAAGAATGGCTGAATACCCAACTGGCTGACATCGGGGCGCTTTGAGCCTCCGGAAGCATCGGAAAAAGACCACGCTTGATTAACCAGTGCGCCCATCACGATATTGCCCGGTGTCAGCACAATGACGCCGGTCGGTCCAGCCGACCATTTGTCCGCTCCTGTTACGGTTTTGGTTGCGGTTGGCAGAATAAATTGTGGACCCACACCCCATGTCAAAATGCCTTTCGGTGGAGCAACAAAGAAAAAACTCGGGTTGATGTCACCCAACCCGTAAACGTCCTTACTTGGCGTAGTGGTGATCGGCTGGGGGACGAATGTCGGGATAATGGTACGGGTAACCAGATTCCAGCCGCCACCCAATTTGAAGGGAACAACGGGTTTGAAGATCAGAAGGGTCTGGTCCCGGTCAAACGGGCCAAGGCCGAAGTTGAAGTCAGCTTCAACCGGAACGCTAATGAGGCTCGCGATCGGGTTCTGGGCATCCTTGCCGGCATCGGCAACGGCGGACTGAGGCATCAGGGTCAACAAAGGCAGCCCCGCTGCCAGTGCCCGGAAAATTGCAGAAAATTTACCCTTCATAACTTTTTCCATCTTCAGTTTTTTTGCAACGCCACTCATCAACATCAAAAATCAAACAGGATATAAACCAGAAATGGAAGTTCGCCCCCCGGTAAAACCGGAGGGCGGCTCATTGTTCCTCAGCGCTCGTGCTGATTACATATCACTTGGCGAGAAAGGCAGTGGTTCTTTGTAGACTTCTGCCGGATCGAAAGGCAGATCCTTTTTGTCCAAAGGTGGTGTGTAAATCAACTTGGTTTCCGGGCGCACATTAGCAATCCCGGTTAAGGCGGGGCCGAAGGTGGCATCGGGGCGGTTAGGATATTTCTTCATCCAGTATTCATGCCGGCGACGCTGCTGGTTGAACATGCTTTTCACATGGAACTGTTCAATCATTTCACCGCTCACTTCACGCGGATCGGTGTAGAGGTCATAGAACTCCGCACCGGACAATCCTTCCTTGGCATTGGCCCAGTCTCTCTTGAACCGCCCCTTGACTGCAGCAGCAAGATTGGGTCCGGTGTAAATCATCACATAATCACGACGGCTGAAAGTGTCGCCATTGATAAACAGTGACGTTTGATCGACGCCGTCAATAACCCGGTCGCGTGGGATATAGTTCATGGCTCCGCCCAGCCGGGCAAAGGTGGTGAAAAGATCGGTGATGTGAATGATATCGCCAACGATTTCACCTTTTTTGACCATGCCAGGCCAATAGGCAATTGCCGGAACGCGCACACCGCCTTCAGTGAAGTCACCCTTGCCACCGGTATAGAGCGTTTCCACCATGCCTCGCGGACCATGGTGGGTGAACGGCCCGTTGTCGGCCATTACAATCACCAGGGTATTTTCGGCAATGTTGAGACTTGCCAGATGTTCATTCAGTTCGCCGACAAACTTGTCGGTTCTGACCAGTGCTTCCGCCAGCACATTTTTGTTTGCGGTGAGTTTTTTTGGTTGACGCGGATCCGGCAGAAAGGATAGCAGGATCGGCCAGTAAGCCACATAAAACGGTTTTTTCTTTTCCGCATTTTTCTTGATGAAGGCCAGGGCACGCTTTTGGGATTCTGTCTCAATGTCCCAATAGTTGGTTATTTTTGGTGGCGGTCCCCACTCAAGTGTTTTGCCGCCTTTAGTACCTTCAAGTGTCCAGACCGAACCGCGAGGTTGCCACGAATTGTCTATGTCATAATCATCTTTGCCGTACATTTCAGGGAACATGCCGGTGATCACATTAGCAGATTCCGCCTCTGGCGCCCACATGCTGGGAACCTGATTGTAGGGCGTGAAGAAAGCTTCATCGTAACCCTGATTGTGTGCGTAACTTGGTTCCGTATCGCCAAGATGCCACTTGCCGTAAAAAGCTGTAGAATACCCTGCTTTGCTCAGAACTTCGGCAATTGTCACTTCTTCAGCATCAAGCCCTGATCGCTCGATCGGGAAGCTCACAGTGTACATGCCATTACGCTTGGATAATCGACCGGTAATCGCTGCAGCACGGCTGGGCGTACAGGATGGTTCTGTATACATGCGCATGAAGTTGATGCCGTCTTTGGCCATCTGGTTCATATTGGGTGTAGAGAACCCACGCACCTTCTGAATTTCGGGAATGCCGATTTCACCCACAGCCGTGTCGTCCCACATGATGTGGATGATATTCGGCGGTGTGCCAAATTTCTTTTTCAGTTCAGCGAGCTTGGCATCAATGCTCTTGTTTTCGATGGCCCACTTGCCACCATGTTGTGCAGCCAATAAATAATGTTCCGCATCGTGAATAATTTTTTGCGGACGGAGGTTGCCCTCTATCCCTCTAAGCTGAGCGACCAGAGGTTTGGCCTTGGGCAAGATCTTGATGCATTGTTCTGTCAGTTTGGCCTTGTTGCGGACCAGGCAGCTATAAACTCGGCCACTGCCCGGTTTGACTTGCTTGCAAAGAGAGACAATGTCCGACTGGCACGTCGAATTCCACGCCATGGCCTTCAATCTAGTTTCAACGACTTTCTTCTGGGCCTGCAACTGGATTTTACTCTGGGCGCTGGCCGCAGATGGTCCCAAAGCATAAAAAAATAGCCCTGCGGCCAGAGCGCAGAGCCCCATCGATAAGACACGAGACAAAACCATCTTCATCTACCTCCAATAAAACACCGGTTCAGAATGCGGTGTCCTGCAGAAGAAAATCAACATCCCAATTGGGGTAGGTATGAGGCAGGCATTGTTTGACTGGTTGGGATGTGGTTAATTTTTAAAACTGTTACACTTTAAGCTGTTGTCTGGAGGTTTGTTTGGTTATCAAGCACAAAGGCGCTAGCACGGATAAACAATATCTGACTGCACGCAGGAAAATTTCAGAAAATTACGGTCCGCGAGAACTCTGGAACGTCATCGATCATTGGCCTTTATATGTTGGCATGTCCAATCTTGGGCGCTTCATAGCGATCTATGAAATTCTCAAAGAACAACTCAATATTGCAGGCGACATTGCCGAGTTTGGAAGTTGGC
>CAYOEI010000146.1:0-2526 GCA_964402825.1 uncultured Hyphomicrobiaceae bacterium | reverse complement strand
GACCCAAAAACGCGTGGGCGTCGGTATTGTTGTGAAGGAAAATCCTGCTCACGCTCGAATACCGTTCCTTCATATGGGCAGAGGAGTCAGTGAAGGTGATACGAAATGGTACTTCACCGCCAAGGATATCGACCTTAGCTTCGCTCGCGGCTGTGAAGGGCAGGTCGATGGCGTAGACGCAAAGCATGCGTATTTCTGGACACCGAGGTGCTATTTTGGAAAACCTGGTTCTTACAAGAACTACTCTTTCTTATTCTGGGGCGAAGACTCATTAGACTGCACAAGCAAATTCTCCGTCGGTCCGTTTTCTATGCGCGATATCGACTGCGAGAAGGCCACCGAGGTAACGCCAACAGGCGTTTTTGTGTCCGACGAAGATGACCCGCAGAAACTGGCCGAGGCAGTATCGGGCTTTGTATTCTGGAAGGAGCCCCCGCAATGAGGGAAGGCATCCGGACCAAGCACGCCACCATCGTAGAAAGTTGTCGGTCGGTCTTTTGGCCAACGTTCGTTTTTCTCTTGCTGCTAGCCAACTCGTCACCAACAGAAGCAAACGACAGTGAGGCAGAGCTGGGGATAGGTGGGCTTGTGCTGAGGAAAAGCCCCCACATAGAGATGAAGTCGGAGGTGCTGACAGCGAATAAAAGATAGATCACGAGCGTATCATGCACTAACGTTTCTTCAGCTAGACGACGGGGATGGAGATCGTCGTCATGTTGCAGCCCATCCGGTTTATAACGGTGAGCGTTATGGCGTTCGCTGTTGTGGCTATGGCAGGATTTGTGCCTACGCCTTCATCTGCCGCTAAAGGTAACATCTTCATGCGGGTCGTGAATGTCGCCCCGAACGACGTTCTGAACATCCGCGACCGCCCGAACGGCAAATCCCAAATTATTGGAATGATCCCACCGAACGCTTCAGGTGTTGAGTACCTCGGTCAGCAGGTTGGAAACTGGCTCCTCGTCTCCTTCAATAACACGGAGGGCTGGGTACACGACAAATTCGTCATTGCTGAGGTCGCGGGATGGACCAGTGGGACGAAAGGGCTTCCTTATGGACGCCAAGGTTCAGCACAAGGGTTGTTCTTGTGCGTGCTTGGATCGTGGAGAGACAAGAAAAACGCGACAGATGCGTTTGAAGAGGCAGAGATGCGCATTCAGTACAAAATGGATAAATCTCGACTGAAGTTCGCCCGAGACGTTGTCCCAGGCACAACCGGAATTTGGTATCGAGTCATTATCGATGAGTTTTATGACAAATCGACTGCGCAGCTTGTCTGTAACGACTTCAAAACAAGGCCTTTCAGTAGCTTCGTTCAGGTCAACAAATAGGGCGGGGTCTCGCTCTAGACCTTGTCGGTAAATCGGAAGTCGCAGATATGTATCCGGCCTGTTTGATCGGCACGGGGGTCGTGGCGTTGATAGGCGTACGAGCGCAATGGAATGCTTGTCGCATCCGCGCCGTGCAAAGAGGAGCGTAACGAAATGATCGTTGATATCTGGCGTGGGCGACCGTAACGAAAATCAGTCAATGCTCTGGACAACCTTGAGGAGAACCAAATGAAGATCAGAAGCTACATCCTGGTTCTCGCCCTGGTGCCTTTTTTCGCATTAGGGTCCCCCGCGAACCCCCAAGCCGGTGCCCATCACTCAACCCAGGGCCTAGATGCGGCAAGGAATTATGCCCCCCGCCTGGCCGGTTATTCGCAAAGTCCGTATGGTAAATGCATAAAGAGATGCAATGACAAACGGTTTGTTTGTGAAAGGAGAGCGGACCTAAATTTCGAATACGAGAAGGCAAACAGACGCGACGCCTACGCCCGATGCCAGATACGCGAAGGCAAATGTAAAATGGGTTGTTAGGGGACAAGCCCAATAGCTGCGTAGCGCAAGAACGGATCGGTTGTTGTCATTAAGGGACGGTGCCCGGAATAAACGTCAATCAAGGCGCCGCCAAACCTCAAGGAGAGTAAAATGAAATCGCTAAAATTTGCAGTTGTAATTTTTGCAATGTCATTGCTCCCAAGCAGCCCACCCGCACAAGCGGAGATGCAATCTTGGAGCGTTGCCGCGCTTCGTGTCACGACGACCGATGGTTCGCCGACCATCCGTCAAACACGCCCAGGGGGCATTCGATTATCACAGGATTCATGCGTCAGGAACTGGAATCGATGCATGACCAATTGTACCAATAAATACGGACCAGAAACGCCCAAGGCTATGAAATGCTACGATCGATGCAAAGCAAAATGGCCCTGCTAATTACCGATAATCCAACGATCACCTAAGAGTCTGACTCAAAAGGAAGTCAATTGATTCAATGAGTCACGAGGCGCGTTCGGGGCGTTGAGTTGGTCCTTCGCGTTTGCAGAGACCCCCAAGCCGGTGTAAAGCCCCCTCGTTATGTGCCACTTCTTGATAGAGTTTCTGGCACGGGTGGGCGCATGGCGAGCGCTTTAATTGGCTTTCAGTCAATGAAGATGATTTTGTCGAACTGGTTCACTAATACCCCTTCTGTTGGCTCCTC
>CAYOEI010000145.1:0-15523 GCA_964402825.1 uncultured Hyphomicrobiaceae bacterium | reverse complement strand
CGCATCCGGTAACCTCCAGATTATCCACGACTGATTCCCTCTTTTCTGCCTGACTTGTGTTGCACCGCACATGAAGATGCAATATATATTGCGCTGCAACATATATTGCGCTGCAATAAAATTGCGGAAGGAAACGGGTTTGCCCCTCTATCAATTCTTCGAACTGAACCACGCGGCCATGGCGCCGGCGCGCGCCATGTCGGACATGACCAAACTGGTGTTCAGCAACCCGCTCAACCCGCTGACCCACACCCCGGCCGGAAAATCCATTGCCGCGGCCTGCGAGCTGTTTGAACGCGTAACCCGCAGATATGGAAAACCCAGCTTCAACATTGATCAGGTGATGATCAAGGGGCAAGCCGTCCCGGTCACCGAAAAAGTCATATGGCGGAAACCCTTCTGCAAACTGCGCCACTTTCACCGGGTGTTTTCCTCATCTGAGGGGCGAAAACCCCAAAAGCAAAAAGAATGCCCGGTACTGATCGTCGCTCCGATGTCGGGTCATTATGCGACCCTGCTGCGCGGCACCGTTCAGACCATGCTTGAGCGCCATGACGTCTATATCACCGATTGGGCGGATGCCCGCATGGTGCCGGCCACGCAGGGAACTTTCGATCTTGATGACTATATCGACACTCTGATCGAGCTGTTTCATCACTTCAAGGGCAATATCCACGTTATGGCGGTGTGCCAGCCTTCCGTGCCGGTTTTGGCGGCCATTTCGCTAATGGAAGCGAAAGATGACCCGCACACTCCTCATTCCATGACCCTCATGGGCGGCCCCGTGGACACGCGGATCAATCCCACCGAGGTCAACAAAATGGCCGAACAGCACTCCATCGATTGGTTCAGGAGCAATGTCATCATGCAGGTGCCCTGGCCGCATCCTGGCGTGATGCGCGCGGTTTATCCGGGGTTTCTTCAGCTTACCGGGTTCATGACCATGAATCTTGACCGGCATATGGACGCCCACAGGGATTTGTTCCGCCACCTTATTGAAGGCGACGGGGACTCAGCCGACAAACACCGGGAGTTTTACGACGAATACCTGGCGGTGATGGATCTTGACGCGGCGTTCTATTTGCAGACCGTCGATATGGTGTTCATCCGCCATGCGCTGCCAAAGGGCGAGATGACCCATCGCGGTACGCCGGTTGACCCATCGAAAATCAAGCGCACGGCGCTGATGACAGTCGAGGGCGAGAAGGACGACATCTCCGGTATTGGTCAGACGCAAGCAGCGCACAAGCTGTGTTCTTCGCTGCCCGAAACCTCCCGTGTTCATTACATGCAAACCGGCATCGGTCATTATGGCGTCTTTAACGGCTCGCGTTTCCGCTCCGAAATCGCACCGCGCATTTCCAAGTTCATGATCGCCCACACCCGCAAGGATACCATCGTCAAGCGAGCCGTGCGCGCAGTACGCAAGTCCTAGATCGCTTCATGATAGACTGCGAGCTGGTTGAATGATTCGCAGCGCGGGCTATCTTTCATGTTCTCACGGCGCAAGCCCGAAACATTTCACATAACAACCTCCGGACTGGATGCGCCCGTCCTGGTGCGGCGCAATCCGCGTGCGCGCCGGATTTCGCTCACTGTCAACGAGGCCCGGCGCGGGGCGGTTCTGACTGTACCGGGCCATACCAGCCTTGAAGACGCGGGAGATTTTCTCGCCAAACATTTCGACTGGCTGCAAAAACGCCTTTCCGCCTTGCCGCAACCAGTCCCTTTCTCAGATGGCGAAGTGATCCCCTTACGCGGCGAGGATCATCATTTGCGTTTTCAGCCCAGCGGCAAGAAACGCGGCGTGGTGTGGATAGACGACGCGATGGAAGTACCGGTCATTTGCGTTGCCGGAGCGCCCGAACATGCGCCGCGCCGGCTGAAGGACTGGCTTAAACGGGCCGCGCGTGAGGACTTGTCATACCGCTGCTCGGTCCATGCCGCCACGCTGGATGTCACTCCCAAACGCATTTCAGTGCGAGATCAGTCAAGCCGGTGGGGGTCTTGCTCCGCGTCCGGCGTTCTTTCATTTTCCTGGCGGCTGATCCTGGCGCCCGTGCATGTGCTTGATTATCTCGCGGCGCATGAAGTTGCTCATCTGCGCGAGATGAACCACGGGAGCCGCTTTTGGGGGCATGTGCGTGAAACCTGCGCCACCATGGACGAGGCCAAATCCTGGCTCAAGAAGAATGGCGCCGGGCTGCACTGTTATGGAGCGGAGGCTGACTAAAGGGTTTATGCAAAGGGCCGCGCAGCTCAACCGCTCGGCGAAAGTACACCCAGCATTTTTTCGAAAAATGACCGTTTTTCCTGTGAGCTCAACCTGCCGGTTGGGCGTTGCGCGAGCGCCGGTGCATTCTTGCCAGGCAAAGGAACGGCTCGATTATCCTGATGCGCCTCAACCATGATTGACTTCCATATTTGCGCCGGCAGCGTACCTCCGGTCACGCCTTTCATTGGTTTCCCGTCATCATTTCCAACCCAGACACCCGCCACATAATTGGCTGTGTATCCGATAAACCAGGCGTCACGGAATTTTTGCGTGGTTCCGGTTTTACCGGCGACCGGACGGCCCGCAAGGGCGGCGCGCTTGCCGGTGCCCGAAACAATAACCGCTCGCATCATATCGTTCATCGCAGCTACATAAGGCAGCGCGACCACCTGCGGCCGGCCAATGGTGCGGCGCTGATACACGGTTTTTCCCTTGGTGGTGCGGATGCGATTAACGATATGGGGCGCCGCAATATAGCCGCCATTGGCAAACGGCGCATAAGCAGACACCAGTTCGAGCAATGTGACCTCGGCTGTTCCAAGAGCCAGAGACAGATTGTTGTGAATCTCGGATTCAATTCCCAGACGCCGCGCCGCGCGGGTTACCCGCCAGCGGCCTGCTTTCATCATCGCCCGTACAGCAACCGTATTCACTGACTCCGCCAGCCCCCGGCGCAGGGTGATCGCGCCGCGATATTCACGCCGGTAATTTTTCGGCCGCCAGCCATTGATGTTGAGAGGCCCGTCACGCATCACGCTGTCCGGCGTCAGGCCTGATTCCAGCGCCGCCAGATAGACGAAAGGCTTGAAGGCGGAGCCGGGCTGGCGATGCGATTTTACCACCCGGTTATACTGGCTCTCCTTATAAGATTTACCGCCAACCAGCGCCTTTACCGCTCCTCGGGTATCGATCACCAGGGCCGCGGCCTGCTCAGCAGAACGCGCCGCACCCTTCTTGTTCATGGCCTCTTCCACCAGCTCTTGAGCACGGCGCTGCAGATAGGGGTCCACCGTCGTTTCAACGATGACATCGTAATTCCATTCGCCTAGCAGTCCGGGGAGAATTTCCATCACCCAGTCGGCGGCATATTCATAGCCGGTAATGCCGCTTGGATTGCTCACCTTGGCGGGCTCCGCAATAGCGGCCATCGCTTGCGCGGATGTGAGCATATTCGCCGCCACCATATTGGCCAGCACTATCGAGGCGCGCTCTTCAGCAAGGCGCGGGCTTTTGGTTGGAGCATAGCGCGAAGGCGCCTTCAGCAGACCGGCAAGCAGCGCCGCTTCGGAAAGCGTGACCCGCCGGGCGGACTTGCCGAAATAACGCTTGGCGGCGGCTTCAACGCCATAGGTTCCCGCGCCGAAATATACCCGGTTCAGATAGAGCTCAAGAATGTCGTCCTTGGAAAGATTTGCCTCCAGCCAGATGGCCAGCACCGCTTCCTGCACCTTACGGGCGATGGTGCGCTCGGGCGTGAGAAACAAATTCTTTGCCAGTTGCTGGGTAATGGTGCTGCCGCCCTCCACCACGGCGCCGGCCTGCACATTCTTAATAATGGCGCGGACAAGCCCAACGGGGTCAACGCCAAAATGATCGCGAAAACGCCTGTCCTCCGTCGCCAGCACCGCCTCGATCAGATATTTCGGCATGCGATTAAGGCCTATATGCCCAGGCCGCAATCCGCGTTCGGCAAGCACCGTTCCATCACTCGCGACAATCGTGATATTCGGCGGGCGCTGCTTGATTTTGGTCAGCATCGGATCTGGCATCGATGCCGTCACATAGGCCAGAAGACCGCCGAAAATAAGCGCCCCCCAGATAGCCAGCACACCGCCCCAATAAATCAGGCCGCCTGCAAAGCTCCACCTTCTTTTGCTCTCGCAATGGCCGTCGGTGTTTTTTGCCGATGAACCAAACAAAAATTGAAAAATGAGTTCGATGCGTGTCTTGCGCCGGGCGGCGAACCAGGAAGGGCGCCGTGACGCGGCTCTGCCGTTTCTCCGCTTGCTATTATTGCGGGTACGCACCACAACTTCCCCCAGCAGGGCCAAAGCGGATGCCTAATATCAGGCGGTACGGTAGAGGCCCACTCCACACACTCCTTTCAGACTAAGCATGGCGGCTTTAAGGGCAGGTTAAGACAAACGGGCCTGATAAGAACGTAACTCAGTGGATGGACCGCAGGTAAGAACCGTGAAAATCATACATATTACAGACTTCCATCTTGTTGCGCCGGGCGAGACTCTTTGGGGTCTTGACCCTCATGCCCGCGCGAGCGCCTGCCTCGATGACATCGTCCGCTGGCATGGCGACGCCGATTTCTGCGTCATATCCGGTGATCTGACCAATCAAGGCGATGAATCTGCCTATGACTGGCTCAAAGAGCGCCTGAAAAATTTCCCGCTTAAGACCTTTCTGATGGTGGGAAATCACGACACGCGCGAGGGCTTCAGACAAGCTTTTCCAGAAACGCAAAAGGATGAAAACGGCTTCGTGCAATATGCCCATAAATCCGATCAGGGCGTTTTTCTGTTTCTCGACACGCTCAAGGGCCCGGTATCAGAAGGGGAGTATTGCGCAGCGCGGCGCGGCTGGCTGGCCGGCCAGCTCAAGGCCGCAGCTGACGAGCCAGTGTGGATTTTCATGCACCACCCGCCCTTCGATATCGGCATTCCCTATATGGACCGGATTAAATTGGAAGAACCCGAAGCCTTTGCGGATATCGTTGAGGCTCATGCCAATATCCGGCACATCTTTTTCGGGCATGTTCACCGGGCTGCGTTCATCCATTGGCGCGGCATTCCGTGCACCTGCCTTCCCGGCACCAACCATCAGATACCGCTCAACCGGGAAAGCGTGGGCACGCCCTACTCGGTCGAACCGCCCATGTATGGCGTGGTACTTATTGAAGACGATAAAACGATCGTGCATTTCGAGCCCTGCCTCGACCGCGCCCCGGCGGATATGGGCTCACGCTAATCCATCCAGATCAGGTTATTTACCGGAGGTCTTTTTTCATCGCCTCAGCATCCTGACGCACGCGATCAGCGCGCTCCCGGCGCTCTTCCTCGCGCACTCGCTTGCGCACCGCTTCCCGGCGCTTCTTGCTCTCTTCATCCAGACCTAAAGCTTTTTTGATTGCGTCCAGCATGTCGATCTCCTTTTTAAGCAAAAGAACGCATGGCCGCGCAAGCGGCCCTGTGGGGACCGGCCGACTGGAGATGTTTTTATTGTTGATGCTGGATGTAAACAGCCTGCTCGCAGTCGAGCCACTACCGCCTCGACTCGAGCCTAACGCAAGGTTACGTGAATTTGCAAATTGAATGAGAGCGGCTGGAGGTCCTCAACCAGCAAAGCGGTAGGACAAATAATGTCCCTCAACCAGCAAAGCGGCAGGACAAATATAACCCGTCCTCAAACAGCGAAGCGATAGGACAGATATAACCCGTCCTCAAGTAGCGAAGCGGTAGGACAGATATAACCCGTCCTCAAGCAGCGAAGCGGTAGGACAAACATAATGTCCCTCAAACATCCAGATTCATCACATCGAGCGCATGGGTCTGGATGAATGCACGGCGCGGCTCCACCAAGTCGCCCATGAGGGACGAGAATATCTCGTTGGCCTCATCGAGCTCGCCGACTTTGACCTGCAGCATGGTGCGCGAATCGATGTCCAACGTTGTTTCCCAAAGCTGTTCGGGGTTCATCTCGCCCAACCCCTTATAGCGCTGCAAGCTGGCTCCCTTGCGGCCCGCGTCCAAAACGCCCTTGAGTAAATCCGTCGGCCCAAAGACTGGCGTCTCGCCGTCCTTGCGTTTGAGCGATGCGGGTCTGGCGTAAACCTCCTGAAGATGCGCCGCGAACTGGTCAAGCTTGAGCGCATTGGCGGAGGAAATAAACGGCGCATCGATGAGATGCGATTCCATCACGCCGCGCAGCTCACGCGAGAACTGAAGACCACCCTCGTCCAGCGCCTGGCCCTGCCAGCCGCCTTCGGTTTCATCGGACATTGCATCAAGCCGCTTGGCGATATAGTCAGCCGCATCCTGCGCCTGTTTCGCATCTTCCAGAATGGCCGGGTTCAGCACCCCGGCAATCGCCGCCTGCTCGATAACAAAGCGCGGATAACGGCTGTGCAGCCCATCGAGAATGACCCCGAGGCTGCGCGACGTCTCAACAATGTCGCGCAGATCGTTGCCAGCGCGCTCGGCCCGCTCGCCGGTCACCAGAACCGTGTCTTCAAGGCCGGCATTGACCAGATAGTTCTGAAATGCGCGCTCGTCCTTGAGATAGGTTTCCGATGAGCCCCGCTTCACCTTGTACAGCGGCGGCTGGGCAATATAGAGATATCCGCGCTCCACCAGTTCTGGCATTTGCCGGTAAAAGAAGGTCAGCAAAAGCGTGCGGATATGGGCGCCGTCAACATCGGCGTCGGTCATGATGATGACCTTGTGATAGCGCAGCTTCTCAATATTGAAATCATCGCGCCCGATGCCGGTGCCGAGCGCGGTGATCAGCGTGCCTATTTCCTGGCTTGAAAGCATCTTGTCGAAACGTGCGCGTTCCACATTCAAAATCTTGCCGCGCAAGGGGAGCACGGCCTGGAACTGGCGGTCGCGCGCTTGCTTGGCTGAACCCCCGGCGCTGTCGCCTTCGACCAGATAGAGTTCGGATTTCGCCGGATCGCGTTCTTGGCAGTCGGCGAGCTTGCCGGGCAGCGATGCAATATCCAGCGCGCCCTTACGCCGGGTGAGGTCGCGGGCCTTGCGCGCGGCTTCGCGCGCCGCCGCCGCCTCGACGATTTTCTGAACGATATGTTTTGCTTCCTTCGGATTCTCCTCGAACCACTGGGACAGCGCTTCACCCATGGCGCCCTCGACGATCGGCTTCACTTCGGATGAGACGAGCTTGTCCTTGGTCTGGGAGGAAAATTTCGGGTCCGGCACCTTCACCGACAATACGCAGGTTAGCCCTTCACGGGCATCGTCTCCGGTGAGCGACACCTTCTCTTTTTTTGGCGATGCCGGAAGAGGTCGCATAGGAATTGATTGTTCTCGTCAGTGCGGCGCGAAAGCCCGCCATATGGGTGCCGCCATCGCGCTGGGGAATGTTGTTGGTGAAGCACAGAACATTTTCATGATAGCTGTCGTTCCACCACAACGCCGCCTCGACGGTAACCCCGGCGCGATCAACCTTGACGACGATCGGCGCACTGATAAGCGCCTGCTTGTTGCGATCGAGATAGCGCGCAAACGCTTCCAGACCGCCATCATAGAGCATCTCTTCGGTTTTGCTCTCCACGCCCCGGTCATCGGTGAGGATGATTCGCACGCCGGAATTGAGAAACGCCAGCTCGCGCAGCCGGTGCTCCAGCGTCGCATAGTCGAACTCGACCATGGTGAATGTTCGGGTGGATGGCAGGAATGTCACCTTGGTGCCGGTCATCCCCTCGGGCGCGTCCCCCGCAACCTTCAGATCGCCGTCAGGCACACCATGGCTAAATCCAAGGAAATACTCTTTGCCGTTGCGCCAGATTGTCAGTCCCAGCTCCGACGAGAGCGCGTTCACGACCGAAACGCCCACCCCGTGCAATCCGCCCGACACCTTGTAGGAATTCTGATCGAATTTTCCCCCGGCGTGAAGCTGGGTCATGATGACCTGCGCCGCCGACATCCCTTCATCTTCATGCATTTCGACAGGGATGCCGCGGCCATTATCCACCACCGTCACCGAGCCGTTGGCGTTCAGGGTAATCTCGACCTTGTCGCAATATCCAGCCAGCGCTTCATCGATGGCATTATCCACCACTTCGTAGACCATATGATGCAATCCCGAGCCGTCATTGGTATCGCCGATATACATGCCCGGGCGCTTGCGAACCGCATCGAGACCTTTGAGGACCTTGATCGATTCCGCGCCATAATTGCCGTTGCCGTCGCCCTGGTTTGCAGGCGATTTAGCCATGGTTTATCCCATCATGTAGTGGTGAAAATTCAAGTCAATCACAATAGCTGGATTCAAGACAAAACGCACCCATTTTCGACAGTGAATGCTTGCGCCTTTTCACCCCAGGATTCGAAGTGGCCCGGGTCCGTTCCGGTCATCCACGCCTGGGCTTCAAGGCGCTGAAGTTCGCCAAAAAGCCCCGCCCTTCGCTCCTCATCGAGATGGGCTACGATTTCATCCAGAAGGATCAGCGGCGCAAAGCCGTTACTCTGCTGCTTGACCAGCCGCGCATGGGCCAGAACCAGGCCAATGAGGAGCGCTTTCTGCTCACCCGTCGAACACTCACGCGCCGGTGCGGAATTGGGTCCATGTCCGACAATGAGGTCGGAGCGGTGCGGGCCTTCAAGGGTCCGCCTGGCCGCCCGGTCGCGCTCTCTTGAGCGGCCAAGCATCTCGCGATAGGCATCTTCGGTATCTACTGCCGCTTCGCTTTGCAGCCGCTGTTCCAGAACGCCTTCAAGCGCCAATATCGCCCAGGGGAAGGTGGTATCGGGCTTAACCGCATCGCTACCACCGCCAAGCCGGGCAACCGTATCCAGGCGCGCGGCAGCCATCGCCACACCGGTTTCCGCCATCTGGATTTCCAGCCCCTCGAAAAGGGAAGAGGATGTCTCACCATTCTCCAGCAGCTTATTGCGCTGACGCATGGCGCGCTCAAAATGCGAAACGCAGGACCGGTAGCCCGGATCGAGGCTCTGGATAAGCCGGTCGAGAAACCGGCGGCGCTCACCGGCCGCGCCCGTAAACAGCCCGTCCATGGCTGGGGTGAGCCACACGGCGCGCACATATTGCCCCAGCTTGCCCGTCCCGCGGATCGTCTCGCCATCAATGCGTACGCTCCGGGCGCTGGTTTCATCGTCCTCATTAAATCCAGTGCCGATATCAACCAGCCCGCTGGCGCAATGCAGCTTTACCGAGACAGCCCAGCCGCTCATCGCGCCGCGCCTTGTCATATTGCCAAAGCGAGCGCGTCCAAGCCCCCGGCCAGGGGCCAGCAGCGAGACCGCTTCAAGCAGGTTTGTTTTGCCCGCGCCATTTGGCCCGTTAAGGACAACGGGGCGTTCATCCAACTCAAGGGTGAGGGTTTTGTAATTCCGAAAATCCGTGGCCCGCACGCGCTCAATCCACAGACGTTCATGGCCAGCCGAATTATGCGTTTCGGCCTGAGAAGTCCTGGGCGATGCAGCGGGGGCCAGAGCTAAACACGCATGGGCATCAGCACATAGAGCGCGGATGGGTCGTTGGCGTCGCGCACCATGGTCGGCGAACCTGGATCAGAAAGCAGAAAGCGCATATTTTCACTTTCAAGCTGGCTGGAGATGTCCAGCAGGTAACGGGCGTTAAAGCCGATCTCCAGCTCATCTGAATCATATTCAGCCTTGAGCTCTTCGGTCGCGCTGCCGCTGTCCGGATTGTTTACCGAAAGGACCAGTTTCCCGTCCGCGACCTTGAGTTTCACAGCGCGGCCCTTATCGCTCGAAAGCGTGGAGACGCGGTCGACGGCATGGGCGAATTCGGCATTGGATACGTTTAAAATTTTGTCATTGCCTTCAGGGATGACGCGGCCATAGTCCGGGAAAGTGCCATCGATAAGCTGTGAAGTGAGGATCACATCGCCAATCACGAAGCGAATCTTGGAATCCGAAAGCTCCACCTTCACTGAGCTATCAGCATCCTCAAGCAGTTTGTGAACCTCGGTGACCGTTTTGCGCGGCACGATCACACCGGGCATGCCATCGGCCCCTTTCGGAAGAGCCATATCGATTTGCGCCAGGCGATGACCGTCGGTCGCAACGGCGCGCAGCGTATCCTTGCCGTCATTCGCCGCGTTGTGCAGGTAAATTCCGTTCAGATAATAACGCGTTTCTTCGGTTGAAATGGCGAAACGCGTCTTTTCAATGAGCTTCTTCAAATCCGCTGGCGGAATCTCAAAGGTGTGACTCATATCGCCGGCGCTCAGATCGGGAAAATCGTCCGGAGGAAGCGCCTGAAGCTCAAATTCCGCGGTCCCTGACGTAAGAGCCATACGCGCCCCATCGGGGCCAAGCGACAATTCCACTTGTGAGCCATCGGCGAGCTTGCGCACGATATCGTGGAACATGTGGGCTGAAACAGTCGTGCCGCCATCCTGGGACACATCCGCAGGCGCCGTTTCGACCACCTCGATGTCAAGGTCGGTCGCGGTCAGCTTCAACGATTTACCTTCCGCCGCGATCAGGACGTTGGATAAAATGGGAATGGTATTGCGCCGCTCGACCACGCTTGCAACGTGGGTCAGAGCCTTCAACAAAGCGCTTCTCTCGATAATCAACCGCATAAACTGCTGTTTCCTCTAACTCGTATCTATACCGGTGTCCTTCTCTCTCTGCTCAAGAATCTGGCTCTCTCTCAGCTCAAGAATCTGGACCCCGGAGACAAGGAACGGCAACCTTGAGCGAATTATGGAACACGCCTGAGGAAGAATCATCCCCGAAAGGATAAAATTGGCGCGGAACCGGAAATTATGCAAGAGCCGTTACGCTATGAGAGGGCAGAAGCCCTTGCGGCGCTTTAGTCCCGCAGTAATCGTTTCAGAAGATCCACTTCTTCTTTCATGGTCATATCATCCGACATGAGCTGCTCGACCTTGCGAATAGCGTGCAGCACGGTCGTGTGGTCACGGTTGCCAAACCGCCTGCCGATTTCCGGCAATGACCGCGAGGTCAGATTCTTCGCCAGATACATGCCTATTTGCCGTGGCCGCACAATGGAACGGTTTCGGCGGCTTGACAGGAGATCGGTCCGGTTGACGCCGAAATGCTTCGAAATCATCTTCAGGATGTCGTCGATCTTGATGCGCCTTGGTTCGGCTGAACTCATCAGATCGCGCACGATGAATTCCGCCCGCTCGATATTAATCGGTTCCGCCGTCAAGCGCGACGCCGCCCGAACCCGTATGATCGCACCTTCCAGCTCGCGCCCGCCTTCGGTGAGACGGTTGGCGAGAAATTCGAGTACCGCATCGGGTACTGCGAATGAGCTGTCCTCCTGCTTCTCCACGGCCACGCATCTTTCAAGAATTTTTTGACGCAAATCGAGGTCCATCTTGCCGACCTCGGCCACCAGACCTCCCGCGAGACGCGAGCGCATGCGGGCATCGAGCCGCTCAAGCTTGGAGGGCGCGCGGTCTGCGGCAACCACAATCTGACGCCCGGCGTCAATCAGCGAGTTGAGCGCATGGCAGAACTCCTGCTGGATCACCGGGCCCTGCAGGAATTCCATATCGTCGATCAGCAGGATATCGATGCCGCGCAGGCTTTCCTTGAACGCCACGGCCGTGCGCGCCTTCAGCGCCTGCACAAACCGGGACATGAACCATTCCGCGGTGAGGTAAAGCACCTGCGCCTGGGGCCGGTTTATTCGGGCCTGCCAGGCAATAGCGTTCAGAAGGTGCGTCTTGCCATGGCCAACCGAGCCGTGAATGAAGAGAGGGTTGTAGCGGGTCTGCGACTGGTTAACCGATTCCGCGACCTCTTTTGAAGCTGCATGCACCAGGCGGTTGGAAGAACCGACGACGAAACCGTTGAAGGTCAGCCGCCTGTCGAGCGGTGAGCCTTCAAACCCCTCATACCCCGTTGCAACGTCGCTGGCGGATGTCGCAGCCGGAACCCTGGACGATACAAACCCTGGAGCAATCGGCTGACGTAGCGATTTCGTATTTTCCTTTTGCAAACCAATATCATTGGCGTCATGCGGCTGGCGCACCCGGAATTCAACATGCTCGATACCGCTGAATTCGTCATTGCAGCACCGCTGCAGCCGATCATTATAATGAGATTTCAACCACTTTCTCAGGAAAGGAGTCGGAACAGAAAAATGAGCCGTTGTACCGAAAATGGCCTCAAGCTCGACCCGCCCGAACCAGCTCTTGAATATGTCCTCGCCCAACTCCGCCTGGAGCCGGCTTTTGGTGCGTTCCCATTTCGTCGACAGGGTTTTAGGATCGTACCCCTTATCTTTCTTATTCACTTTATGATGCCCCACAATCTCGCCCGTTGCGTTCCACATCTAGCTGCCACCACTGACCCATGCACCGCGGGTGACTTAACGCCCCTGACCGCGGATTACGGACGTGAGCGCCTAGCTGTATTTATCCTACTGAAAAAGCGTCCGCCTTGTCTCAGATCCGCCTAACGCTGAACCCAAGGAAGTCCGGCAGCTTTCCAGCCTGCGAGGGACCCCCTGTGCGCCTCATTGTCGAGCGGACCTTCAAATCCGCCAGCAACATTGTGACACGCACGGTATCCCGCCGCCGCCATCGCCTCCGCTGAAAGGAGACTCCGGTGCCCCGAACGGCAGATGAAGTATAGATTCGTGTCCTGTCCTGCCCCACTCGCGGCAAGCTCGGACCCTAACTGGCTGGCAAAGGATGAATTGACTTCATCTTTCGGAATATGCTGCCACTCGATCAAAGACAGCTGCTTGCCCAAAGATGACAAATCCGGCACTCCCACATAGGCCCATTCGGCCTGTGTACGCACATCGATAAGAACGGATTCCGGATCCTGCTTAAGTCGTTTCCAAACTTCCTCTACCTCGACGTCATCCACTGCAATGTGATTGACGCCATCCTGCTCGTTGTTCTCAGACACAATGAGCCCCTGCTCTTACTCAATTGAACAAACGCACCATGATGCCAATCCATGATGCAAACCCGCTTGTCTTGCTGGCGCTCAACAAAAACTGAGCGCACGTAAAATAAACACACAAAACACCCTAGCGGCCCTCTGGCTGAGAAACACTCTACTCGTTACAATACTCTACTAATGCTTGGCAGGTGCCAGCGAATACTTAACTAAACTATAATTGGAGGGGTACATCCCCGTTCGGATGACCATTTGATAGCACAGCGGGCGCGCGTGAAGCAAACGATTTCGCGCACCCATAGCCGAAAATTAGGCCCAATGTCACCATTATGAAACTCCGCTCCATGACCCGGTGAGTCCAATCGCAACCTTCTGAGACTCATGATTGAATCATAATTCCGGACACTTCCAAGCGTGACATTCTTATACTTGGTTTGCTTTGGAAAAGCGCACTGAGATCACCCAGGGAAAGGCCAGGCGATCATCATCTAAATCATTGAATCTACGCAAAATTGAGCCGTGACCACAACAATCGTGACGGGGTATTTCATCACGAAGGCGCGCAACTGTTACCTTAGTGCAACAGGAGTGGATAAAAATGCTGAATCTGGATTTTGAGTCTGGCCTGGAAGCCAAAGGCGCGCAGTTTAAGAATCGGTGGAACCTACGCGCCCATCGCCTTGATGCGGGCCGATAAACGCGAAACCCTGCGAGATGCTGTATTTTTTGGCAGCAAATTCTGCTGTGCGGCCTTCATCAGGTAGGGTTGCGCCTGTTTCAGGGCTTCGTTTGCCGCGCCCTGGTCACCGGCGCTGATTGCATCTTCAACCCGGCGCACAAATGTCCGCATCTGGCCGCGCCGAGACTTGTTGACCCCGGTGCGCCGGCTAATCTTGCGCACAGCCTTCTTCGCGGATCTGGTATTCGCCATTTTAAAAAACCTTGTTTTGTGAGGCAGGCCCATCTGCCAGCCGGTCTGTAGTCCAACCGGCACGCGCAGCCGCATGGCCGCCAGCGGGGCTCATTAGCGCCTCGTTGTATAAAGCTGTGCCCATTGCCCGTCAACACCCCAGGAACCCGGCATGGAATGGGGTTAATGGCCAGAAGCTGGCGTTAGCCCAACCTGCTATTGATCCTTGAAGTTCGCCGCCCGCTTTTCGACAAAAGCCTGCATGCCTTCCTTCTGATCCTCAGTGGCGAACAGCGAGTGGAACAACCGCCGTTCAAACCGGATTCCCTCGGCCAGCGTGGTCTCGTTGGCGCGCAGAATAGCTTCTTTCGCCATATACACGGCCGGCTTTGAAAATGACGCGATTTTATCCGCAACCTTGAGGGCTTCGGCTACCAGCTCACCGGCAGGTAAAATGCGGCTCACAAGTCCTGCACGCTCCGCTTCCTCGGCCTTCATATTGCGCCCCGTGAGACACATCTCCATCGCTTTCGACTTGCCCACCAGCCGTGTCAGCCGCTGTGTCCCGCCAGCTCCGGGGATTACGCCAAGATTGATTTCCGGCTGTCCGAACACGGCTGTGTCGGCGGCAAGGATAAAATCGCACATCATTGCCAGTTCGCACCCGCCGCCAAGCGCATATCCGGCCACTGCCGCAATAACCGGCATCCGGCAATGGGTTATCCGCTCCCAATCCGCCAGAAAATCATCCTTGTAAGCCTCCATATAGGTCTTGGACTGCATCTCCTTGATGTCGGCTCCGGCTGCGAACGCTTTTTCGCTCCCGGTGAGCACAATGCAGCCAATGGTCTTATCGGCTTCGAATGTGTCGAGCGCCTTGCCCATTTCGGCGATCAGCTGCGCATTGAGGGCATTGAGCGCTTCGGGCCGGTTCAGGGTTATGAGCCCAACCTTCCCCTTTGTTTCGACGATGATGGTTTCGTAACCCATATCAACTCCTGCAAAACGTCATGATTATTCGAATGAGATAGGGCCGGGACCCTGATGATGGAATGTTTACCGGCTCATGGCGCATTCGTGGATTTAGCGCTGGCACCGGGGGCAGTAGAAAGTGGAACGCCCCGCTTGAACAATGCGCCGGACAACACCCTCGCAGCCTGGCCGCGCGCACTCTAGCCCTTCCCTGCCATAAACCGCAAATGAATGCTGGAAGTATCCCAGGTCTCCTTCGGGTGCATGATAATCTTTCAGTGTCGAACCGCCGGCCGCAATGGCGTCTTCAAGAACCGACTTTATTTCCGGCACAAGCCGCGCGGCGCGCCTGGCCGGCATCCCTGACGCCACGGCAAGAGTGCTTGCCGCGCGGCGCGGCGAAAGCCCGGCGCGATAGAGCGCTTCGCACACATATATATTGCCGAGCCCGGCAACGATGCGCTGATCGAGCAGCACCGCCTTGAGGCTGGTTTTTTTGCCCGCGCAACGTGATGCAAGATACGCAGGCGATAAATCCTCACCCAAAGGCTCGACGCCTAAGTTTTTCATGAATTTGTGGGCATCAAGCCTGTCGCCGTCCACCAGCGTCATGAAGCCAAAACGGCGCGCGTCATTATAGGTGATGGTGGCGCCATTATTCATGGTGAAGACCACATGATCATGCTTGCTCATATTCCCTGTGCTGTGGAGAAACTCACCAGGGTTTTGCGCATT
>CAYOEI010000144.1:0-3307 GCA_964402825.1 uncultured Hyphomicrobiaceae bacterium | reverse complement strand
CGGTGTAGGCGGCGGCGCCGAGGACGCTGATATCGCCATGTTTCACGCCAAAATCCCAAAAATAAAAGGCCGCGCCAACCGGACCAAGACCCAGTCCGGCGATAGCCATCCATTGGCTCATGCTTGACGGCCACAAAGTGGTTTCCAGACTGAGATGCGCCAGTGTAGCGGCTATCGCAGTGACCAGGCAAAACCCGGCGACGCTCGTGCTCGGCACTTCTTTGTAGCGCCGGTTCGCCACAGAATAGCTGGACCACACAAGAGCCGCCGCCAGTGCTGCGCCATATCCGAGCCAGGGAATGGCGTTGCTGTTGAGTGTGGAGCCGCCGCTATTGCCGCTTGTAATGATGATGACCGTGCCAGCCAGTCCAAGCGCCGCGCCGGAGATGTGCCACCATTTCAGTCCTGCGTCCTCTTCGCCCGCCGTGAGCGCCGCTGAGAACAGCACAATAAGCAGCGGCCAGAGATAGTTGATGAGGCTTGCTTCGGCGGCCGGGGCTGAACGCAGGGCAAGAAAAAAGAAGAAATGAAAACCAAACAGGCCGGTAACTCCCAGGGCCCATGCGCCTGGCGGCGTCGTGGTCAAGGTGCGCCAGCCTTTTTGTGAACGCAGCAGGGCGGCAAGACCTATTGCTCCGGCAAGCACGAAGCTCATGGCGACCAGCTGAAAGGGCGGGATATCCCCGGTGAGCGTTGTCAGGACAGCAAGCTGCGACCATAACAGGATGGATATGAAGCCTATGCCTGTGGCGGCGCGTCTGCTCATAACGGTGATGGGGGAATGGGTTCGATTCCCGATCAGACCATGATCTGGCCGCCATTCGCCGTGAGTGTCGACCCGGTGATGAAGCCCGCCTCATCAGAGGTCAGAAACACCACGCAGCGTGCAATCTCTTCCGGCTCGCCCAGACGTCCCACAGGAATATGGGGAAGGATTTTCTCCTTCAGCACGTCTTCGGGCACCGCGAGCACCATCTCGGTGCCGATATAGCCGGGGCAGATGGCGTTGACGGTGATGCCCTTGAAGGCGTTCTCCTGGGCCAGCGCCTTGGTGAAGCCCAACTCGCCGGCCTTGGCGGCTGAATAGTTGGTTTGCCCCATCTGGCCCTTCTGGCCGTTGATGGATGAGATGTTGATGATGCGGCCGAATTTGCGCTCGCGCATGCCTTCGATGACGGGTCTGCACATGTTGAACAGGGAATTCAGGTTGGTGTCGATGACGGCGCGCCATTTGTCGACGTCCATGCGGTGAAACATGGTGTCGCGCGTGATGCCGGCATTATTGACGAGAATTTCGACTGCTCCCAGATCCTTCTCAATCTGGCCCAGACCTTTGGCGCAAGCGTCATAGTCACTCACGTCGCATTTATAGACGGCGATGCCCGTTTCTTCCTTGAATTTGGCCGCCGCCTCTTCATTGCCGCCATAGATCGCCGCAACCGTGCAACCGGTTTCCTTCAAGGCTTTGGATATGGCCGCGCCAATACCGCGCGTGCCGCCTGTAACCACTGCAACTCGTGACATAAAATCCCTCCTAAAAACTCAAAAAAACACCAATATATATATTCGTCTATTCCACCTAGTCGCGCTCAACACACATGGCCACGCCCATGCCACCGCCAATGCACAAGGTCGCAAGACCTTTCTTTGCATCGCGTTTTTGCATTTCATGCAGCAGTGTCACGAGCACCCTTGCCCCCGAAGCGCCGATGGGGTGTCCGATGGCGATGGCGCCGCCATTCACGTTGACCTTGTCCGTGTCCCAGCCTAGATCCTTGTTCACCGCACAAGCCTGCGCGGCAAAAGCTTCGTTGGCTTCAATGAGGTCCAGATCATCGGCGGACCATCCAGCTTTCTCCAGCGCCGCACGCGAAGCGGGGATGGGCCCGGTACCCATAAGCGCTGGATCAACACCGGCGTGCGCCCAAGACACGATGCGCGCCAGAGGCGTGACGCCGCGTTTTTCCGCTTCGGCGAGTGACATCAGTACGGTGGCGGCCGCTCCGTCGTTGATGCCGCTGGCATTACCTGCGGTCACGGTGCCGTTTTCGCGGTCGAAAGCCGGACGAAGTTTGGCCAGGCCCTCGGCGCTGACGCCTTCTTTAATGTACTCATCGTCTTCGACGATGGTGTCTCCCCTGCGGCCGGGAACCGTCACTGTAATGATTTCGTCCTTGAACTTGCCGGCTTTCCTGGCGGCTTCCGCCTTGTTCTGCGAGTTGGCGGCAAACGCGTCCTGCTCATCGCGCGTGATCTGGTACTTGCGCGCGACATTCTCCGCCGTGGTGCCCATATGATATCCGTTGAAGGCGTCCCACAGTCCATCAATGATCATGGTGTCGATAAGTTTGACGTCACCCATTTTCGTGCCGTCGCGCATGTGTGAACAATGGGGCGCCAGGCTCATGTTTTCCTGTCCGCCGGCGACAACGATGCCGCTAGAGCCGTCTTTTATCTGCTGGGCGCCCAGTGCGACCGCGCGCAGCCCAGAACCGCATAACTGGTTCATGCCCCAGGCGGGGGTGCTGACCGGGATGCCTGCGGCTATGGAAGCCTGGCGAGCGGGGTTCTGTCCTGCACCCGCAGTGAGGATTTGCCCAAGAATGACTTCTGAAACATCGCCTGCATCAACCTGCGCGCGCGACAGGGCGGCCTCAATTGCGGCTTGACCGAGCGTATGCGCCGGTAAGGAACTCAAGCCCCCGCCGAACGATCCAACGGGCGTGCGTGCTGCGCCTGCAATAACGATTGCTTCTTTATCACTCATGACTGCTCTCCATGCCGTAAAAATTCTATTTGTTATTCCTCGGTGCTGCTTTTAGCAACCAGGGTTCTGACTTAAAAATATATATTTTTCTCTTCTATCGTGCTGCACCAGCGCGTGGAAATCCACCGATATCGTGCTGCACCAGCGCGTGGAAATCCACTGAAGGTCGTGTAGGGGGCCGGACTATGATCTCAAACATGTGCATACTCGGGTGCAGCCTTTACGCTATCCGCCAAATTTTCTGGTGCTCTGCACAATAAATATGTTAATCATTTCGCAGTGCGGCATAAAGTCACAAAGTTCTTTTGTGGAGACGTATTTTATCGTGTCAAATGAAGCAAATGCGCTAAGCGAACCGGTGGTCATCAAGAAGTACGCCAACAGGCGTCTCTATAACACCGAAACCAGTTCATATGTAACGCTGGAGGATCTGGCGGAAATGGTTCGCGCCGAGCGAGATTTCTTGGTGCATGACACCAAGACCGGTGAGGAGCTTACCCACGCCGTGCTGACGCAAATTATCGTCGAACAGGAAAGCAA
>CAYOEI010000143.1:0-4611 GCA_964402825.1 uncultured Hyphomicrobiaceae bacterium | reverse complement strand
CGTGTCTATTCGAAGTGGACGCCGTAGTGACGTGGGTAGACTCCACTGACCCCAAATGGGTGGACGCGAAACAATACTACAGTCAGATTCAAAATCCGGATCAACTTCCGCAAGGCATACAATCATTTCGCTTCGAAAACGTTGGAGAATTGTACTATTGTCTAAAAGGGATCCAAATCTATCTCCCTTGGATTCGTACAGTCTATTTAGTTACAATGAGACCTCAACAACCACTGTACTTAACAGAATTTCCTAAAGTAAGGGTCGTACACCACGACGAAATTTTCGAAGACTACGACTCGTTACCTACATTTAATTCTCTTGCTATTGAAACAAGCCTGCATCGTATTGACGGATTGGCTGAACATTTCATTTATTTTAACGACGATTGTTTTATTGGTAAACCCTTGACTAAAAATTTCTTTTTCACATCGGAGGGACAGACTCGGATGTTCAAGCGCAACACCATAAATATATATCAAGAGTCCACCCACAAAATGCTGGAGGATTATGGCTTCGACTTTACTCCAACCGCGCCAGCCCACCACGCCACCCCTCTTAAAAAAGAATATTTTGAAACGGTCTGGACGAATTTTCCTCATTCGTTAATCAAAACTCAAACATCTCGTTTTCGCGAATCCCATAACATTTGGATGGTAGGTCTCATTTTCCAAGGGTACAAAATGGGGTGGTTCGGTCCTTCCATCCATATTTACGAAAGGGGGGACCCCACCAACCCGCACCTACTGATTTTTATGAGCTTTACTGACTCAAAAAAAATAGAAAAGAAAATGAACCGCTACGCACACAATAAGAACCATCCAGCTTTGATTTGTATAAACGATGTTAAGTTAGAAGACGAATTTCATACACATATATGGAGGAAGTTTATATCTATCTACGAAAAATACCTGAGAGAGACTCTCTCAGAGTTTATATCCATCTACGAAAAATCCCTGAAAGAGACTCTAAAAATCCTTCCTGACCAGGATCATCGAGGAAAAAGCAACCAAAAAAACCGGTCAGATGGTTCACCCTTGAATTTTAAATTTAAAACAACAACTAATAATTTTGGAGATGCTGTTAATAAAGTGTTTTGGGAAAAAATAATTGGTCGGGGAGTTACCAACAATAACACCCCGCTCCACTACATCACTACAGGAAGTATTATGAATTTAGTGAATCAAAAGTCGATAATATTTGGAACTGGTTTTATTTCTGAAAAGGGAGATTTGGGGGGAGATTCTTACAGAAGTAAATCCAACCTTATTTATGCCAAACCGAAAGGAGTGGTGGCTGTGCGAGGACCCAAAAGTAGGAAAAAATTACTGGAACTGGGGATCAGATGCCCGAAAAATTATGGTGATCCTCTTATTCTTTTTCCTTGTATTTATGGGAACAAAACTAAAATCCAGGACGATATTGTAGGAATTATTCCCCACTATACAGACAAAATGCATGCCAACGTTAACCGACTAAAACTCTCTTTGTTGGACCATCATTATAAAGTTAATATCATTAACATCGAAGTGGGGTCCAATTATCAGAAATTAATTGATGAAATAAACAAATGTAAATTGATTATTTCTTCTTCGCTTCATGGAGTTATGATGGGTATAGTCTATATGAAACCGACAGTGCATCTAGAATTTAGTAATAATGTAATCGGGGGACACTTTAAATTTAATGATTTTTTCGAGTCTATCGGTACCACGTATCGTCCTAGACGCGATTACACTTTTACTATTTTGAATAATATTGTTGAAGTAGATTATACCAATCTCTACCGCATGGCCATTAACTTGATCGATGTTTGCCCTTTTATCCGCCCCAACCGGAAATATTGGTTAATAAAAAGGTATACTAGGTTTTACAGAAAATGAAATGGATACTTTCCTCAAATTCTTCTTGGATCGCTAGGAGAAGAATTTAACCGGCGTTCAATTGGACTGGGCGGTTCACTTGCGAGAAGGGGAGAGGCAACATTTTTTGTATTTAAGAGAATGTATGTACCTTAAATAACTCTCCAACGAAGTATGAATGTCCAATGGTTTTTGTGGGACTAATAAAGCACGTGTTGTGTCGAAATCAATTACTTTTAAAAGTTTGTCTTTGTATAAAATATTTCCGGCATGCCAATCGTTGTACGTTAAATCATTCTCATTTAATGCGGTTATTATTTCTTTTATTTGTTGTTTCCAATTTGGAATTTGTTTTTCTAGCTTCTTTAATTGTCTTTTAGAAAAATCAATGAGGGGCGAGCCTGCGTCTTCAACTTCTAACTCCAACTTTTCGTCGTCGTAACTTATTAAATCGGGGAAATGGTTATTATTTTTTAAACGCGTGTAAAATTTCTTTTCCCGGAAATAACGAAAATCGTTTTCTTTACTCCATTTTTTTATGTACGTGCCTTTCTTTGTTTTAGATAGGCTTTTTTTTGATCCTTTGCCTTTGGTTATAATGAATCCGCTTCGGGGTTTGGGTATACAAAATAATACAACTAGGACTATTACTACTAATATTAAAACCACCCATCCCCCAAGTGTTCATGTATTTCAAAATAATATCATATTATATAGTTATTTTTTGAAAAATTGTACTATATAAGAAACGGGATGATTCGCGAACCCCAATGCATTATTATAGTGGTAATTTTCATTTTGATTTTGTATTTCTTTTATTTTATTCAAAACCCTAGGACGCGAGATTCTTTTTCAAATAAATTTATTACGTTTCTTCACCACGATCTGGGAGGGTCGAAGATCACTGGAGGGGGAGGGACGAAAGGCGGGTACTACCAAAACGGGCAAAGAGATACGAAGTTACGTTTGAATCTTGTTTCCCAGAAGGTAGACTTTACATGCAAAAATGTTTTGGAGTTAGGGGGAAACGCAGGGGACTTTCTTTTAAAACTTGCCCCTATTATTGCTTTTGGAGTAGGCACCGATTTTGATCCTCCGCGCATTAATGAAGCCAACTTTAACGCTCGGAAAGAGGGATTTAACAATATTATTTATTATGTCGACGATCTTCGAGAAGGGAATGAAATGGAGTTTGTAAATACTTTTCCAAACCAACAAATTGATATTGTAATGATGTATGCTGTGTGCGATCGCTGGTTGCCGATTAGCGTTTGTAAACGGATAGTAAAGAATTGTAGTAAAATGGCAAAGACGTTAATTATAGAAGTGAATAAAAATAAAAAGAAAGAGGTGCCAATAATTCCTTATTTGTCGTCTGTGTATAAATCGGTCGAAGAAGTTACAGATTGGAAGTATTGTCCCGATTGCAAGACGCGGCGGCTTTTTGTGTGTAAGAATCAATAAAGACGTGTCAGTTCTTTTTTCGGCGCTGGTGGCGGATTTTGTGCGCATGTTTGTGGTGTTTCCCGAGGCGGTTGTTGAACCGGTCTTGGACGCACCGGCAGGTTGAGTCGCCGTTGTTGCATGTGCCTCCTCTTCCTTTGGATTTGTATGGATAACATTTGTCCTTTGAAGCACACCCGACGCCCCCCTGGTTGCAGCATTTTTTGTTGGGGCACAAGGGCGCCACGAATCCACACGGCTCCACGTCGGCGTTGCCGCATGGGTTGGACGCGTCGGAATAATCGGCGAGCTTACAGGTATCTCCGTCGAAGCAGACGAGACTGTCGGTCGGGATCATTTGGTCCGCACACAGGCGGACCCCTTTGGCTGGGCATTGGTCGGTCAAGAGACCGGGGCGGACGATCGTTTGCGACGGGTTCGGCTTCTGCAGGGGACCTTTCGCGTTGTTCACCGTCTGCCAGATCCCTGGCGGGATATTCGTCTCCGACGGCGCAATTCCCTCCCCGCGGAAGTTTGCCGACGATTCGTCGACTACGTACTGATATACAGGGTAGCCGTTAATGAGGAGCATTCCCCGAGTTCGACCGGGTCCGGGCGCGACCGACACGCTCGCAGACACATTTCCCAATACCTTGACTTTCATCCCGTCGACGTAGACGAGCGGCCAATTTGTTTCCTCCCAGGTTGACACTCCTGGCTTGTCGTTGCTCCATGTATACACCGTCCGGCGTTCGCTCGTCGCTTTTCCAGATTTCGAAATCGGTGACGTTTTAAGCAGACTCGCCCCTTGAACTTGGATTATTTGTCTCGGTTTTCCACTCACAAAAAACTTTGTAGCAGAAATCCTCGTTACACTCTCGCGTGTAGGTCTAAAATAGAGGGTGAGTCCAAAAATGATAAGAAAAATCCAAATGAGATGTGCGTAAATTGATTTCATTGTAATGCTGTTTTATTTCTATGAAATAAAACTTTGGACTTTTTTAAGTGTAAACTAAAAAAGAGAAAATGGACGGGTAGTCGCATCAGTCGCATCAGCTGGTGCTGGAGCTTATTCTACCGTATAATTCTTTCTACTAAAAACCCTACGAGATACGATACAGCCGCAGTGTTACTGCCCATCACTAAAATTTCTGTTCCACCGTAATACCATTTTTTTTGCTAAACTTTGTTTTAACGGCGCCTAGAATGAAAAACATAATAGCAGACACATTGCAGGAAATAATAAATAAATCGGATTCCGAAATTGACGTGGTATACAAAACAGCATATCCCAACAAAGGGAACA
>CAYOEI010000142.1:0-3619 GCA_964402825.1 uncultured Hyphomicrobiaceae bacterium | reverse complement strand
GCGTGGGTTTCGTGCTCAATCCGCTTGCGGTCTCAGGCAAGCTCGATGGCAATCAACGCGCACGCATTCTACACAAATGCGAGGTGATGGAACGGCGCACGAAACTCAAGGGTAAGCGTAATGGGATGTTGGGCATCCCGGCGATGATCGTCCTGCGCTGCTTATTGACGCGCTTCCACAATAAGAAGACTGGCTTGTGCTGTCCGAGTTATGACGCACTCCAAGAGGCGACCGGCCTGTGCCGCCAATCAATCTCTAATGCGTTGGCGAGCTTGGTACGCGCCGGCGTCTTGACGATCACACGGCGTCTGGTGCGTGTTGTGAACGACGTGGGCGCGATAGTCGTGCGTTCTGGCTCCAATTTGTACGCGATGAGCGAGCCACCACAGCAGATTGACCTGGGCTCCACGAGAAAACCCGCACAGATTGACCCGGGATCCATAAGAAAGCCTCCAAAAACGAGGGTTGTTCCCAGAGTCTACGAAGTGGACTGTAACCACCAAAATGGGTTTACAAATATTATCAATTCGCCTCTGGGCGAGGCGTTCTCACCCGAAGCGATACACAAGAGGAGAGCGCAAGCCGGTTTGCGATAGAAAAACGGCCTCAGAGCGGGCCTACCGGGTCAACACATCTAGATAGGAAGCTTCAAGTGCTAGGCGAGGTCGACTCTCTTTGAGATTTCCTTAGGCACAGTCCGTTGAATGCCCACCACCGCCGCTCCGGCTCTGCCGAGGGCGGTTTTTTCATGTCTCCACCGTCAAAACCAAGGAAGTTGCAACCATGTCAGAACAACTGACCGCCGCGCGGAACCTGGCGCGTGAAAAAGAGCTCGTCGCGTGGGTCAATGCCAAGGGACGCCCGCCATGACGGTTTCCAATACAAGGAGAAATCGCGGTGCCCGTACAACACCTACTTCGCGCGGGAGTCACGAGAAGTGTGCCCGTAGCTCACTCTCAAGTCAGGGCAAGAATGTCCGTCAGCGGCCAACCTCGGGCCATAGAGAATCGGTTCAGCAGAAGACGTGCGCTAATTGCGGGGAACACAAGCCCGCTTCAGCGTTCCTGCCGACAAGGTTCGCACAAGATGGCCTGACAGCCGTCTGTCGGGGCTGCACATTCGCGCGCGCAGAACGCGACCGCAGAGTCCGTGAAACACGCCAACGCGAAGCAGAAGCGCGCAAACAACAAATCAAGCCAATCAACAAACAGAGGACCGCACGGCCCTAGGGCAACCTGGGGCGCTTTGTATGCGCGATAGGAACCATGCCAAAACTGAAAGACCCACGCCATGAGCTCTTCTGCCAGAACCGTGCCGTTGGGCAGACATGCGACGCGGCCTACACCAATGCTGGCTACAAGCCCAACCGGGGCAACGCAGCCCGATTGAATGCAAATGAAAGCATTCAGGCCAGAATTGGCGAGCTGACGGACAACGCAGTGCGCAAGACCGAGCGCTCGCTCGAAGAGGACTATCTTGAGCTTGAGTCTCTGGCCCACAGCAACCTTGCCGACTTCTTCACGCTCGATGCTGACGGCCTACCTGAGATCACCTTCGACGGGGTAACACGGCAGCAGACCGCAGCACTCGCAGACCTCACCGTGGACACGATCAACGGCAAAGATGGGGACAAAAGCTGCGTGATTGGACGCCGGGTCAAGTTGAAGCTGGCCGATAAGGCTGGAGCCCTGGTCAAGTTAATTGAGCTGAAGCAGAAGGCGCGCGATCGCGAGGAAGAGCGGGCAGCGCTAGAGGCCAAGACCCTCGATGGCACTGTGGTGGAGGACGACGACCGGGATTATTTGGCTGATTTGGCTGACCGGTTCCGCTTGCCGAGCCTGGAACTGGTCAAGGCCGCTAAGAAGAGTGGCGACTACAGCGCGCTCACCGGACGCGCCAATGGCAAGACGAAGGGCAACGGTTCCGGGTCCGGTTCGTGACGGGAACGGCCAGGATCCCTTCAAGACGTACGCGGGCTAGCGACTCTTTACAGAGAGCGCATTCTGTAAAGAGTGGGCCACGTGCGCACGAGCAAACACGGGCCTTTCCGCACGATTGGCGGGATCGCCCAACCGGCGAAATGTAAAGAGTGACGGGGAGGTGACGAATGACGCCGATGCAATCGACAGCGAAGAATAGGTGCAGCAAGCGGGCGGAGCTTCACCGGCACGCGCTCAATCCAATGTCCGCTTCTGAGCCAAAGCTGTCATCACTCTGGCAAGACCCAAGCGCGAATTCTCTCGGCAAGTTTGGCGCCGCCTGCCGCCGAAGGCTCGATCGGGTTCGCATAGTCGGAAGGAGCATCGAAAAACGCTCTCAGCTCAAGGATACTGCAATTGCGCGCGAGAGCTTCTTGTTGAATGACATCATTAAAAGCAGACACGCCACTTTCCGCGGCCTTCTGATAGTCCGCGGCGTTGCCTGCGGTGACAAAATTTGGATTGTAAATCGTGAACACCAAAATCCTTCGGTTTTTTTGAGCAAGCTTAGAAAGGAGTGCAGCATAGTCGGAACGAAAAGTTTCACGCACGTTCCACAACTCAACCAGTATGCTTTTCGGTTCCGAATGAATAACATTGTCCAGCAGATCAGCGCGCAACAGCGCATCATTCCCTCCGGTACTGAGCACAATGAGATCTGTGTCTTGCAGCTCATGGAGTTGAGCGCGTGTTACGTCGGCGGTCACTGAGCCATCGATTGCCCGCTTCTCAACGTCAAACTCAGGCATGAGCTTACGAACCTGTTCTGCAACGTCCGGTTCGCCTGGCTGGACATAGGCTCCGTTGTCAATGATCGAGTCGCCCATAAGAAGAAGTCGCTTGGCATACATCTACATCCACCCATCTGAGAGAACCGCACTATCAGCACGATAAGGCGCACAGTCTTTGTGGCCTGCCCCTCGGAGCGATACCAGTTTCTAAGTTAGAAATCCGCGCAACGTCCTGCCTGGCCTTCAATGTCCGCTTTTGGCACAAAGCGGACATTCCTCTGGTCCGGCCAAATGTCCGCTCTTGGGGGTAAAGCGGACATTTTTGATGCGGGCTCTAATGTCTGCTTTTGATGCTGTGGACGGCTCCTCACCCGGCATCCGTCGCCGCCAAATTCCTGTCTGGCGGAAACCGCTCGTATTGGTTATCGTGCCGCGATGTCAGTGCTGCTGCGCCAAATCGCCCGCTACGTTGCACAAAAGGCCGCGTCCGATCCCGAGGCAAGGGAGAAGGCGATTAAGGCCGCCCGCGGCGTTGTTGTGGAAGCCGCGCAGATCGCCAAGGAAGATGACCGCGCTTATGCCGCCGGCCGGGCTTTCCGCCGGGCGTTCGACAAGCTGCAGAGCAACCGATAGCTCCACGCGAGCATCGAGATTTCGGTAGATTACTGAGTTTCCTTCACACCATACTCCTGAATGCCCGGCTCACTTCCATAATACTTATACGGCAGGAACTTGCCGGACATCGTGATCTTCACCCGATCACCCTTTGGGTCGAGTTGACGCTCGATGGTCATATCAAAGTCGATTGCCGACATGATGCCATCGCCGAACTCATCCTCAATTAGCGCCTTCATGGCAGGACCGTTCACCATCACCAGTTCGTAAAATCTGTAAAGAAGAGCGTCGGTT
>CAYOEI010000141.1:0-6404 GCA_964402825.1 uncultured Hyphomicrobiaceae bacterium | reverse complement strand
CTGCCGGGCGTGGGTAAAGCAGATGGCCCGTGCGTGACGTTCGGCGACGGAACACGCTGTGATCTGCTGGATGCGGCGCTGATCAACGCAACGGCCTCTCATGCGCTCGACTATGATGATTTCGCGTCAAGCATCGGCGGGCATCCCTCCGTGACGCTTGTGCCGGCCATTCTCGCCCTTGGAGATACCCTGGATATTTCAGGGCGACAGGCAATTTGTGCATATGTCGCAGGTTTCGAAGCGGAAAGCCGGATAGGCCGCGCGGTAAACCCGCACCACTATGACAAAGGCTGGCATCCAACCGCAACGCTTGGAATTTTTGGAACCGTTATTGCGCTTTCCCATTTGCTGGGGTTTGACGAGCATCGCGCGGCGACGGCAATTGCCATCGCAGCCTCCATGGCTGCTGGCGTAAAATCAAATTTTGGCACGATGACCAAACCCCTGCACATCGGCCAAAGCGTGCGAAACGGGATGATGGCCACTTTATTGGCTCGTGATGGTTTCACCGCAAATCCTGAAAGCATCGAGCACAAACAGGGGTTCCTGGCCGCGTTTCAGGGCGATGACGCGTTCGATCCATCCAGGCTTTTTGAGAATTGGGCCAAGCCTCTGGAAATTGTGGAGCCCGGGTTTGGCCTGAAACAGTTTCCCTGCTGCGGAAGCACCCATACGGCTATCAACTGTATGATCGAACTTCGCAAGGAACATGACCTTTCGCCCGGCGATGTCCGTCATGTTCAGGTGCTGGTTAACCCGAGACGTCTTCCCCATACCGATAACCCGGATCCGCATACCGGGCTTGAGGGCAAGTTCAGCCTTCCCTATCTGATTGCCCGCGCCTTGACCGACGGGGATGTCCGCCTGGGCCATTTCGATGATCAGGAGTTGAACGAGCCATCCGTCCGCGCCGTCATGGCCAAGATTGCAACGGCGGCGCATGACGACATGCCGGCGGACTCGGCAAATCAATTCGGATCGGAAGTCACGGTTGTTCTCACCGATGGCCGGGAGTTCGCTCAGCGTATCGATCACCGGCTTGGGCGAGGGCTGGACCACCCGATGAGCGATGAAGAGATTCGTCAAAAATTCGAGGATTGCGCAGGGCGTGTTTGCACTTCCATGCAGGTGGGATTGCTTTATGAAAAGCTGCGTGGTTTGCGGGGCCTCCACAAGATCAGTAATATCTCCAACATCATTGCGGCCGATGAACCGGCACTGGAAAGGGTCTAGGGAAGATTCATGCCGATGTCCGAAATTGATGTGATTATATGCGGGGCTGGAAATGCAGCACTATCGGCCGCGCTGGCGGCGCGTGAATCGGGGGCCAGTGTGCTGGTATTGGAAAAGGCCCGCGAGGATGAGAAGGGGGGGAATTCGTACTTTACGGCCGGTGGGTTTCGCTTCTCCCATGACGGTCTTGAGGATATTTCCGAGGATATTCTGACCGATCTATCCGATGCCGAGCGCGAGCAGATTGTTCTCCCCAGCCATGATCGCCATCACTTCTACGAACAGTTGATGAAGGTCACCCATCATCAGGCGGATGAAGAATTGGCCTGGATTTTAATTGATAATTCCCGGCCGACCATGGCGTGGCTGCGCGGTCACGGCATTCGTTTTCTTCCCATGTTCGGGCGCCAGTCGTTTCTGGTCGATGGTAAACATCATTTTTATGGCGGCGTGAATATCGAGTCCGTGGGCGGCGGCGCGGGCCTGGTTGAAACCGAGATCGCCAGAGCGATCAAGATCGGTGTTGAAATCAGATATGACACCGGCGCAACCCGATTGCTGCAAAACAGCGACCGCAAGGTCCACGGTGTGGAAGTGCTCGGCCCTGGCGGGTATCAGGAAATCGAAGCGAAATCGGTTGTGCTGGCCTGCGGCGGGTTCGAATCGAACCCCGAAATGCGCGCCCGTTATCTGGGACCAGGATGGGACCTGTGCCGGGTTCGGGGGACGCGCCACAACATGGGCGATGGTATTCGCATGGCCATCGAAATCGGAGCGCAGCCGTTTGGAAACTGGTCCGGTTGTCATTCCGTCGGCTGGGATATCAGCGCGCCGCCATACGGTGACCGTGAAGTGCTGGATAATTACCAGAAACACTCCTATCCGCTTGGCATCATCGTCAATATGAATGGCGAGCGCTTTGTCGATGAAGGGGAGGACTACCGGAACCTCACTTATGTGCGCTTCGGGCGTGAACTCATGGCCCAGCCGCACCGCACGGGAGTTCAGATATTCGATCAGAAAACAGTAGGTATGCTGCGTGACGAATACCGCATTCGCCAGGTCACTAAAGTCGAAGCCGGTACCATTGCGGAACTTGCGGAAGGTTTGGAGATCGACCCGTCAGCGCTTGAAAAAACGATAAGCGAGTATAATGCGGCCTGTCAGCCCGGCGAGTACAACCCAGCCATCCTGGACGATGTGCATACACAAGGGATTACACCCGCTAAATCCAATTGGGCGCTTCCTATCGATGAGCCGCCCTTTGTCGCTTTCATAACCACGACCGGGATAACCTTTACTTTCGGCGGGCTTCGCATCAACGCTCAGACTGAAGTACAGGACGTCACCGACCGCTCCATACCCGGCCTCTATGCCGCAGGGGAACTGGTCGGCGGATTGTTTTATGAAAACTACCCTGGCGGCAGTGGCCTGATGGCGGGGTCGGTGTTTGGCAAAATCGCCGGGCACCAGGCCGCCACTCATTCTCTGTCTGGTGGGGCCTTGTCTGGCGGGGAATCCACCTGAAATGTCTGGCGAAAGCGTATCAATTAGTCTTGCCCGTTTCGCCCGTGAGTTGGCGTTTGAGGATATTCCGGACGATGTAAGCGAACGCATCAAATACCTGATGCTCGACGGTATCGGGATCGCCCTGGCGGCTACGCAATATTCATTTGCCCGAACCATCTGGGATGGCCTGGCCAATTTGGGCGGGGAGGGGGCCTGCTCGGTTATTGGTATGGAGGGGCGGTTAAACGCCCGCGATGCCGTGGTGATGAACGGCGCCCTCATCCACGGCCTCGATTTCGACGACACCCATATGAAAGCGGTCGTTCACGCGACAGCGGCGGCTTTACCCACGGCCCTGGTCATGGCTGAAAAACAGAACGCCAGCGGATCTGAATTCCTCTGCGCCTACCTGATCGGAATGGAAGTGGCAATCCGCATTGGTATGGCGGCGGACTTCGGTTTTCATCATCACGGCCTCCATGCAACTGGCGTTGTCGGCCATTTCGCCGCGGCTTTGATCTGCGGGCGCTTGATGGGATTGGATGAAGAGCAGTTAACGAGCGCGCAAGGAATCGTTGGCAGTACGGCCATGGCCAGTCAGGAATTTGTCGAGGATGGATCGTGGAACAAACGCCTGCATCCCGGCTGGGCCGGCGTTGCTGGAATAACCGCCGCTGCGTTAGCCGAATCCGGCTTTATCGCCCCTGCAAAACCGTATGAGGGCCGCTTTGGGCTGTTTCGCTCGTTGCTCGGCGTGGCTGAGGAAAAACCGGATTTGTCGGCGATCACCGACGGTCTTGGGGAACATTGGGAAGCCGTGCAATCTGCGGTTAAACCCTTCCCCACCTGCCATTTTAACCATGCGGTCGCGGATGCGGCCCTGGCTCTTGGCGAGCATATTCCTCACTGCGGCCAGATCGCCCGCATCAAAGCCCGGATTCCAATAGAGACAATACCAGTGATAGCCGAACCCGTTGCCAACAAGATCAAGCCGGCCAGTGACTATGATGCCAAGTTCAGCGCGCAATTTATCGTCGCCGCGGCTCTTGTTAAGGGCCGTTTTGGACTAGCGGAACTGGAAGATGAGGTGCTCGGCGACCCGGCCATTCTCGATCTTGCGCAAAAGGTCGAATGCGAGGCCGACCCGGAGTCCCGGTTCCCGGAATATTACTCAGGTGGGCTGCATATCACCATGCGCAACGGAGAAACCCATGAGCATTATGAGCCGATAAACCGCGGTGCTGGAGAGCGGGCATTAACGCAGAGCGAAATCACGGACAAATTCATCGCCAACGCCACCCTTGCAGTGAGTGCTGAACGCGCTGAAACGATCAGGGACGCGGTTCTTAGTATCGATGAGTTTCCAGCGCGTAAATTGACGGGGTTGCTGAGTGGCGGTTCGTCCGCGAGATAAAGATCAATCATAATTCCAGGGGGGCGTCCATAGATGACAACGCCGGTCGCCATGTTACAAATGTGCTACCTTCATCCATAAGAACAGGGGGGGTGGGCGCCGTGTTGAAGACGACAAAGGCTGAGCTAAGTGAGCTTCTCGCTTCTTCGCCCGAAGCCATGATAATCGTCGACAGCGACGGAATGATCGTGCAGGTCAACAAGGAACTGACAAAACTCTTCGGATACCCGGCCAAGGCATTGACGGGCGAGAAGCTGGAGATACTGCTCCCTGAAAGTTTTCGCAAGGATCATGCGAAGCATCTCCGGCACTATTACTCCAAACCGGCAATCCGGCCGATGAGCACGGGGCTCGATCTTATCGGCCGCCGGAAAGACGGCGCCGAATTCCCCGTGGAAATCAACCTTCACCCCTTCGAAACGGAGCAGGGTGTCCTTGCCTATGCCGCCATAAGGGACGTGAGTGAACACAAGAAAACCGAGGCTGCGTTACGCAACAGCCAGATCCATCTGAAAACCATCATCGACAATGTGCCGGCGGCCGTCTTCCTGCGGGATGCCGGCGGACGCTTCATCCTCATCAACCGAACCTATGAAGAGATGTATGGCGTTTCGAACGCGAAGGTTCTTGGAAAAACTCTCCATGATGTCTTTCCCAAGGAAGAAGCGCGCCAATATGCCGAGCATGATGCGAGAGTGATTAAAGAGAAATTGGTTGTCGAAGAGGAAACCGTCGCCAGGTCTGTTAAGGGTAAAATTATTCTTTCATCGTCCAAAGTCCCGATCATGGACGATAGCGGAGCGCTCGTCGGCATTGCCGGTGTTGAACACGACATCACAGAACACAAGCACACTGTTGCGGAGCTTGAAAAGGCGGAAAGTGAACTCAGGGAACGAACGAATTATTTTCGCCTGCTGGGCCGTACCGCCGAGCATGCCAACACAGCCGCCACCTTTGAGGAGGCGATCCAGTGTTTCCTGACAGATGTCTGCATGTTTACCGGCTGGCCTATCGGTCACGCCTATGTCCGCTCGCCGGATGGAGCTGAACGGCTTGTTCCGACGCGTATTTGGTACATGCATCAGCCGGACAGGTTCACCAATTTCAGGGAAGTTACCGAGACGACAGAATTCGAGTCAGGTGTCGGCCTGCCCGGACGCGTATTGGCGAGCGGCAAGCCGGAATGGATTGCGGATGTCACCAAGGACGCCAATTTCCCCAGAGCAAAACTGGCACAAGATATCGGCGTTCGAGCGGGCTTTGCCATCCCCGTCCTGGTTGGTTCCGAAGTCGTCGCCGTATTGGAGTTTTTTGCAACAGAAGCACTGGAGCCAGATGATTCTTTGCTGATGACGTTTATGCAAACCGGCTCACAATTAGGCCGGGTCGCGGAGCGCAGCCGCGCGGAAAAGGCCTTGCGCGAAAGCCAGGAAGCTCTCCAGCAGAACCAGGAACTCCTGGACACGATGCTGGACAATATTCCGGCCCAAATATTTCTGCGGAATCTGGAAGGAAGATATCTGTTTATCAATGCCAGTTACGCAAAACTTTACAACGTGACAAAAGAGCAGGCAGTCGGAAAAGAAGTTCACGAAATTCTCTCGAATAATGATGTCAATCACCGCCTCAAGGTGGATAAGGAGGTCATTCGCGAGGGACGCATCGCAGAGCATGATTTTATAATGCAGGATGACAGTGGCGAACGGGTTTTCGCTGCGATCAAGTTTCCGGTTTTTGATGCTTCGGGAAAAGTAACCTCAGTTGGAGGTTTTGCTGTTGAGGTCACAGATCACCGCAGGGCTGAAGAGTCGCTTCGCCAGAGTGAGAAAAAACTGAACGCTATTCTGGAATCAAGCCCCATTGGCGCTACGATTGTAAACGCGGACGGTACTTTCGAATTCGTCAATTCCCGGATGGCTCGAATGGTTGGCCTCTCCAAGGAGGAGTTCCTCGCATTAAATGCGAGAGATCTGTACGTCAATCCCGCCGAACGTGACCAAATCTCCAAGCGGCTTAAGAAAGAAGGCCGGCTGCATGACGTTGAGATTCAGATGAAGAAGGCCGACGGCACGCCGTTCTGGATTCTTCTCTCATTCGAACCGATGGGGTCGCAGGACCGCCAGCATTTTTTCGGCTGGGTCTATGACATTTCCGAGCGCAAGGAAGCGGAGGAGGCGCTCCGCACAGCCAAGGAGCAGGCCGAGATCGCGTTTGCCGATCTGAAACAGACACAAGGACAGCTTGTCCA
>CAYOEI010000140.1:0-3481 GCA_964402825.1 uncultured Hyphomicrobiaceae bacterium | reverse complement strand
CCAAATCCAGAGATGACCGCCCCCAGCTGAAAGCGCGCGTTTGCCCCCGGGCAGGAATGAAACCGCCTTGACCCATCCATCATGCTTATCAAAGCGGCGCAATATCTTTGGCTTTTCGCCGCTGATGTCCCACAGCATCAGTTTGCACGAAATCCTCAACCCTGTTGAACCCCACACCTGCGCGGTGCTTACCCGAAACAACACCGCAGCTAACCGACAGGCCGAGACCAAATGAATTGCCGATGGCGCAAACCTTTTCACCCAGCTCCAGTTTTCTGTTCGCCATCGTAATCGGGCGGAGCGCCTTGTCGATTTTAAGGGTGGCGATATCGGTGGCCCTGTCACGCCCGGTGAGGCGGGCGGATAGAATGTCCCCTTCAAAAGTGCGCACCCGTATGGAAAGAGCCTTGTCGACAACATGCAAAGCGGTGACGATTGTCCGCCCGTCCAGGATGACGACCCCGCTGCCCTCCGGTTCATCGTGACGCCGTACATCAGGCGGCCATTCCGGCAGAACGCTGACCACTGAACCCATCGCCTGGTCGAGCGTTTGCGCTCCCGCCGCAAGGGGGGAAAAAACAACAACTGCTAAGATGGCCCAGCGCATGGCGCGTTTCCGGGACGCTGGCGTTCGGCAGGTCAGACTACAGCCTGACGTTGCCGCTCGTCGACGAGAAGACCTGCTCAGCCGACATATCAAGAGAACCCAGAACAAGCGCCGAGACAACCGTGATCACCACCAGCGCCGCCATACCCATCACAAAAGCCTTCATGTCACTTCTCCTTAGAACCTGTTTTGTTTATTGACTTTTCTACTTTTTTTCCCTTGCGGGCGTCTTCTCTGCCGCCTCCTTCGGTCGCAACCTTCAGATAAGCGATAAGCGCCTCACGCTTCTTCGGGTCCGCAATCCTTTGCAGCGGCATCTTCGTGCCTGGCAGGTAGTGATCGGGACCCAGACCGAAGAGCAATTCTATTGTCTTTGCGCTCCAGATTATATCAGCTTTTTTTAAAGCCTCCGAATATGGATAACCAGGAAGCGTGCCCACCTTGCGGCCAAAAACCTTGTACAGCGTCGGCCCGGCTCGATTTCCGCCATCCGATGTCAATGTATGGCAAAGAGAGCATTTGCGCGCAAATTGCAGTTCTCCCGGGCCGGCGGTTTTCTTTACCTCAAAACGGCGGGGGATAGGGCCTGAAATTGGATCAAATGGTTTGCGCGGCGAGACCTGCCAGACGATCACATGATCGTCCTTGCCGCCATAATAGATCGTTGCTCCAACAGGGCCGAAATCCATTGCCCAGATGGGGCCGCGCGGGTCTTCATATTCCTCAATTGGCGCCCAGTCGCCGAGGCGGAACACGCGAATGGTGCCAACCACATCACCGCCACGCTTCTGAAAGCCTGACAATGACAGCAGACCCGGTTTCTCCTGAACGGCAATCGCCAGGAACGGCCCTTCGAGCCCCTTGAACGCATGCACCCGCTCGCCGGACTTGCCATCGATAACCAGAGCCTTGCCGTTCAGCGCGCCAAATACCAGCTGGTCCCCGCCCGGCAGGCGCTGCATCGCGTTGATGCCAAAACCATGGCGGTAGAGAATACGCTTGAATTCACCCGTAGCGCTCGACCATGTCCTTATCGTGCCATCATAACTCGCGGTGTAGACAATCTTGTTGTCACTGGAAAAGGCAACGCCATTGACCGGACCTTTGTGACCTTTGAGCACCGGACCGGGTTGCAGTCCATCCAGGTTCCACAGGCGGACTGTGCGGTCAGAGCTCGCCGTCGCGGCCCATTTTCCATCTGACGACACCGCCAGAGTGGAAATTTCAGCCCTATGCCCTTTAAAAGTATGGATGGCCTCGCCTGTCTCAAGATCCCAAATCCAGAGATGACCGCCCCCAGCTGAAAGCGCGCGTTTGCCCCCGGGCAGGAATGAAACCGCCTTGACCCATCCATCATGCTTATCGAAGCGGCGCAATATCTTTGGCTTTTCGCCGCTGATGTCCCACAGCATCATGGCATAGTCGAAGCTGCCGGTGAGCGCCCGGGTCTTGTCCTTATTCAGTTGAATGGCATGGACCGGACCACCATGACCGATCAGGTCGCGCTCCCTCTGAGATGACTCCAATGCGTCTCTTCCTGACACAGGCGGTTTGTCCGAAGGCATTGCCGCAACCTTGTCAGTTTCCAATGCCAGTACGCGCATTGATCCAGACGCCATCATCGCAAGCGGAAAAAGAATTACGGCACGGGTCATGAGGGCGCAGATACGCGCCTCACTCCGGCCCGGCCGGGATTGTCCCTTTTTCGCCGTTTCATTAGATGACATGGTGCGCGATGATCTTCCTGGAACGGAACGGCGCACCGGCCAGTGCGCCGTTAAGTTCTGAAAAATGTTGCGTTACTCCGCCGGCGCGGCTTTGGTCTTACCGCCGCGGGCCTTACTGCGCGACTTTGACATTTTCTTAGCCCAGACAGAGTGATGCTCCTTGGCCCAGTTCTCATCGACTTCACCGGTACCCATGGCGTCATACGCGCCCTCCATGCCGATTGTGCCGATATAGATATGAGCGATCACCACGACAACCAGCCCGAGCGCGACAATCGCGTGCCAGGTGGTGACGAACTGCATCTGCTGAAGCGGTTCCATGGCGAGAAGCGGGAGTTCAATCTGGAACGGGAACAGCATGACAATGCCTGTTACGCTTAAGGCCAATCCACCCCAGATAACCAGCCAGAAGAGAATTTTCTGCCCGGCATTGAATTTTTCCGCAGGTGGATGCACGCCCTTGGCTAACATGCCGCCACCCTTGATGAGCCACATAATATCATGCTTGTTCGGGAAATTCTCCTTGATCCACATAACGAGGATCATCACCAGTCCGGCCATGTAGGCGAAGGCTACATAATTGTGCAGCCACTTGCCGCCCGCGGCTATCGCCGCAAAGGCTGGTTTGCCCAGCACCGGCAGGAGGAAATATTTGCCGTAAGTGATGTTAAGACCCGTGAGCGCAAGCGTGATGAAGGATACAGCCAGTAGCCAATGACCAATCCGCTCAATGTCCCCGAAGCGGGTCAAGGTGCGCCCGCTCATGCCGTGATCGACACGGATCTTGCCCCGTATGAGATAGAATATTGCCAGAAGTCCAATGATCGACGCCATGGCGATCACACCCCAGGACGCGATCGGACCATTCTTGACAGCGCGCCAGGCATCACCCTCGGACTGCACCAGCTGACCGGCCTTTTTGTCGGGGATAGAAACCTTGCCCTTGATGCCCTTGCGGACAGCTCTCCACATTTCTGAATCAGAAAGATTGCTCCGGGCTTGGCCAGGTACAATTCCGCTAACCGGACCGCCAACCGCATTTGCCGGCGGGCGAACGCTGCTCTGCGCCAGGGCATCTTGCGGATCAGCAATTACCAGCACGAATGCCGTACCCAATGCGATCAGTATAAGCACGGCGAATTGCAAC
>CAYOEI010000139.1:0-16173 GCA_964402825.1 uncultured Hyphomicrobiaceae bacterium | reverse complement strand
GCAAGTGCTACCGCAATCGCCATGGCCGCGGCTGCTTTCGCCATGCTTTTCGCAGTGCATAAAAAGCTGGGGCTCGATTGCTTCATCTGGCGGTGAGTTCATGACCTAGAGCATTTCTGGTTTTAACTGAAATCGCCAAGCCACCCGCCCCCCCGGCGCAACCGCACATAAATGGTACCCTCGGGGCGGTTGGGCCGGGGGAGCGGGTGGCTCAGTCATAATCTGAAATGACCTAATGCGAGGTATTACGCCTGTTCACGTAAATGCCGGCGGATGACCTTGCCGGTTGCCGTCATTGGCATTTCGTCAATAAACTCGATCTCGCGCGGATATTCATGCGCTGACAGATGCTCGCGGACGAAGGCGCCAAGTTCCTTCTTCAACTCCGGGGAGGACGAGAAGCCCGGCGTCAACACGATGAAGGCTTTGACTATTTCGGTGCGAACGGTGTCGGGTTTTCCGACCGCCGCAGCCAGCCGCACAGCCGGGTGCTTCAGCAGGCAGTCCTCAATTTCACCTGGGCCAATGCGGTATCCCGCGCTGGTAATCACATCATCATCCCTGCCGACGAATGAGACAAAACCTTCCTCATCGATCATCCCCTGATCGCCGGTGATCATCCAGTCGCCAATGAACTTTTCATCCGTTGCTTCAGGTTGCTGCCAGTATCCAAGGAACATGATGGGGTCAGGCCGTTTGACCGCAATCTGACCCAGCTCGCCCGGACCCACCTCGTTGCCCGCCTCGTCAATGATGCCAACAGTATGGCCCGGCACCGCCTTGCCGATGGACCCTGGCTTCACCACACCAATCTTTGCGCAGGAAGCCAGTACGTAATTGCATTCGGTCTGGCCGTAAAACTCGTTGATGGTAAGACCCAATGAATCGCGGCCCCATTGCAAGGTTTCGCGTCCCAGTGTTTCACCGCCGCTGGCGATGGTGCGCAATGAGAGTTTGTAACGTTGCGAGGGGTTCTCAACCGCGCGCAACAGGCGCAAGGCCGTAGGCGGAATAAAGACATTGCGCACCCCAGCTTCCTCCATAAGAGCAAATGCTTTTTCAGGATCGAACTTGGTGAAACTGCCGGCCAGAAGCGGCACGCCATAATACAGCGCGGGCAACATTATATTGAACAGCCCGCCTGCCCAGGCCCAGTCAGCGGGAGTCCACATCAAATCTCCTTCATTGGGGAAGAAGTCGTGTGAAAATTCAACTCCCGGCAAATGCCCAAGTAGAATGCGCTGGGCATGCAACGCGCCTTTTGGCGGCCCTGTCGTGCCTGAGGTGTAGACCATCACCGCCCAGTCCTCGGACAGGGTATCTTCGGTCTTGAAGTTTTTGGAGTGGCCTTCACAGAAGGTGTCGAAATCCAGCGCTCCGTCTTTGGCGCCATCGATGGAGATGATCAGCTCGAGATGCTCCAGCTTTTGCCGTATTTTACTGATCTTGGCGAGGCCTGCCGCGTCCGTAACAATTGTCCGCGCACCTGAATTATTCAGCCGGTATTCCAGGGCGTCATGGCCGAACAGCGAGGCCAGAGGAACGGCGACAGAGCCAAGCTTATAAACTGCAATATGCGTGATCGCGGTTTGCGGACATTGCGGCAGGAGCAACGCAACCCTGTCGCGTTTTGCCATGCCGGCGCATCGCAGTGCATTCGCCAGCGCGTTGGCGCGCGCGTACAACTCGCCATAGCTGATATGTGCAAGCGGGCCAGCGGGCGTTTTATGGATTATGGCGAGCCGGTCAGGCTCCGCCTCGGCCCAGCGGTCGCAAATTTCCCGGGCTATATTGAAACGCTCGGGCGCAGGCCATTCGAAGGCTCTGTAGATTTCCTGATACTCTCCGGATTTTGGCAACACACAGCGAGACGCGCTCATTCTAAACCCAACCCAAATGACCTTTGGCGCTCATCATTATCATAGACGGAGGCGGGGGAGGCATTTTCAAGTTATTGGGATGGTTTGCCCAGGACCAGCGTCCAGAAAGTCTGGAATCGGCTGTCCGGGTTTTTGTCCAGCGCAATCCCCATATGCACGGCGTCAGCGAGCAGAAGGTTTTTGTTGTGCCCAGAGCTCTTTTTCCACCCCTGAAGGACTTCGGCAAAGCTGCGCTGTCCGGCCCCGACATTCTCCGCTGAGAGCTTTGGCCTGTAGCCAGTCGCTTTTATTCGGGTCCAGGGGTTTGATCCATCTGATCCTTTGTGCGAAATCCGGTGGCTCTTTGCCAGGTCCCTGGAATGGCGGCGTGCCGCCTGCGTGAGCTGACTGTTCAGCGCTAGAGGCCGTAAGCCACGGCTTTGGCGATAGCTGTTGATCATGCGTCTGGCCGATTCCGGGTTGAGCGAAATACTGCCAAGCGGCAGCTGCTGCACTGGGATGGATTTAATCATCGGCAGTTCAGCGCACCCTGAGAGCGCTACAGCGGCAAGCAGGGTAAATGCGGCAGATTTTATATATGAACGGATCATGCTTCAGGGTCTCTCTTCTGAGTTAAGAGAGACTTTCCCTTAAAGGCTTATTTCGGTTAGCTTTTGTAGTGATCATCTAACATAAAAAAAATAAGTTTAAGGAATGAGAGTTATGTTGCGCGCAATACCCTTTTTCTGGATGCTGGTTTTCGGAATATTCGGGTTTTGGTTAAATTCCCCGGCGGCGCAGGGCCTGCTGGGACAGGAGCCAAGAATTCTCGGCCTGACTAAGGGAAGCTGGGCTTACTTCAGAGATTTTAACGGTCGTCAGCTGATTTATTTCACGCATCTGGAAGCATATCGCTGCGGTATTTCCAAGGTGCGCTACTCCCTCAATTCAGCTGCGCTCGATCACGAATGGAAGCTACAGCCCTGTGACGCCAAAGAGCCGCACAAGATCACCACGGACACGCCCTATATTGCCATGCCCTTGGGCACGGCCAGCTCGATTGCCGTGCAGCTGACTTTTAACGACGGCAGCAACAGCCAAGTAGTGCGTATAGATACAAAGAACCAGATCATCAACTGAGTGGCGCTACCGTGTCTATTTCAGCACACAAATTCATATTTTATTAAGGTTGTATTTAGTATAGTAATACTACCACTGGTAGTGCGCGCTTAAGGGCAACCGGAAGCAGTCTGACCTCGGACATCAGATGCACAAAAGTGTGGGGAGACCCGGCAATGGCCCTGCCGCGTCTCCCCCTTTACTCAATGTCATCACTTGACGTCTTCCAGAATCATATCGCTTGCTTTTTCCGCCACCATGATCACGGGGGCATTTGTGTTGCCCGACGGCACGCTTGGCATGATTGAAGCATCCACCACGCGCAGTCCTTCAAGACCAAAGACGCGCAAGCGCTGGTCAACAACGGCTCGATTGTCGACGCCCATTTTGCAGGTTCCGATCGGATGGTAGATGGTCTGGGCGCTTGTTCGGCCAGCTTCCAGCAACTCCTCATCGGAGCTCAAGTGGAACCCGGGGATGAGTTCGAGTTCTACGCATGAGGCAATTGGTTCGCGCGATACAATGTTGCGGATGATCTTCATCCCGGCGATGACCGCCTGCCGGTCCGCCTCGTGCGCCAGATAGTTGGGATGGATGGCCGGATAGACGTGCGGGTCAGCGGATTTAAGTTTGATCCGGCCGCAGCTTTCGGGCCGCAACTGGCAAAAGGAGGTCGAGAAGGCCGAAAATTTATGCAGGCCCTCGCCGGGCGAATCCGCGCTCAGGGGCTGCATGAAGAATTGCAAATCCGCAGTCGCCATTTTTGGATCGGATTTTACAAAAGCGCTCACGGGGCTGGCGGCGAATGTCAGCGGTCCACGCCGCCGCAGGGCATAATTCACCCCCATCATAGCCTTGCGAAACGGGTTTGCGACCTCATCATTCAGCGACAGCGGCTGGTTGATTTTGTAGACCATGCGGATCTGCAAATGGTCCTGTAAATTGCTTCCAACGCCTTCGAGGGAGTGCACTATATCAATGCCGTGGCCGCGCAGATGCTCCTCCGGTCCGACGCCTGACGTCATCAGGATTTGCGGTGAACCAATGGACCCGAGCGCCAGGATCACCTCGCGCGCCGCGCGCGCCTCCTTTGGACCCGATGGCGTTGAATAGCGGATACCAGTGGTGCGCTTGCCCTCGAATAAAACCTTCTCCACATGGGCGTGGGTTTCAACGCTGAGGTTGGAGCGCGATTGTGCTGGACGCAGATAAGCGACAGCCGCCGAGCAGCGCAGGCCCTTATGCGATGTTTGCTGAGTATAGGCGATGCCGTCCTGTACAAGCCCGTTCAGATCATCGGTTCGCGGAATGCCGGCGGCCACCGCCGCCTCGATGAACATGTCGCATAATTTGCGCTGGGCGCGTGAATCCGAAACCTTCAGTGGACCATCGCCGCCATGAATGTCATCGCCACCGCGCTCATTGCCTTCTGATTTTATGAAGTAAGGCAGCACGTCCTTGAACGCCCAGCCGGCATTTCCCAGCTGCCGCCAGTGATCGTAATCCTCCGGCTGGCCGCGAATATAGATCAGCCCGTTGATTGAGCTGGAGCCGCCGAGCACCTTGCCGCGCGGCCATTGGATGGAGCGTCCGCCAAGCCCCTCGCAGGGCTCGGTCATGTAGCACCAGTCCGTCTTCGGGTTGTGCATGGTTTTGAAATAGCCGATCGGAATATGAATCCAGAGATTTGTGTCCTTCGAGCCCGCCTCGAGCAGTAGAACCGTATAGCGGCCATTGGCGGTCAGGCGGTTGGCGAGCACACACCCGGCCGATCCTGCACCGGCAATGATGAAGTCGTAGACTGGAGGCTCTTCTCTCACTGGGGCTGTCTCCATAGGCTCTGTTTCACATTTGATCCCAATATTCGCTTTTATCGCACACCGCTTCAATGAGCACGGGGCCTGTGGCGGAACGCGATTTTTCAAATAGTTTTGCAAACTCCCCGTTGGTGGTCGCGCGGGCGGCCTCAATTCCAAAACCCTTTGCGACTTCCATGAAGTTCGGACTTTTGAAGAGCACCGCTCCTGTGTCCATCTGCATTTTCGACTGCTTCAGTTCAATGAGCGTCAGAGCGTCATCATTCAGCACCACTACTGTAATGGGAAGATTATGCTCCGCGACTACCGCCAATTCTCCAAGGCTCATGAGCGCGGAACCATCGCCGAGCATCGCAATGAGGCGCTTATCCGGCTGCACCAGCGATGCGGCGATAGCGGCGGGGATCGAGTACCCCATCGAGCATAACCCGTTCGATTGCAGGAGCTGATTGGGCATTGTGCATTTAAGCGTGTGGTTGGCGAGAATACGGTGCGCCCCGACATCGGCCGTGCAAATCGTGTTGTCGTCGAGATGGTCATTGATGGTGGCGAACAATGCCGCGGGGCTGACGCCGCTCTTGGGCTCACGCGGCGCGGAGATTGCGGCCGCGCCGGAGCGGTACTCATCAAGCGTTTTGCCGGGCCAGGTTGCTTCAGGCGAGGATTCCTGGGTGAGTGCGTGCAGGTTGGCATGCAGATTGCCGATGATCTGTAATCCGGGCGGAAAAACGCGGGCCGTCTGCGCCGACCAGTCGAGCGTAATACAGGGCTTGTCCGGGCCCCATGCATTAATCCAGGCGTCGCGCAATTCGATGGGGTCGAATCCGATCAAAGTGAGATGATCGGCCTGGTTCACGAGATCGAGCGTCAATTCATCCACGATCGGGCTCAGGCCAAGTGCGCCAAGCGACTGGGCATGACGCTCAGATATGACACCCTTTGCCTTGAATGTGGTGAGGAAGGGCAGTTTCCAGCTTTCCACAAAGTCTTTTACCTGGGCGGGCAGCCCCGGACGCAATGCCCCGAGGCCGATCAGAGCCAGAGGTTTTTTCGCTTTAGCCAGACTGGCTCTTGCGCTTTTGCAGGTTTCGACGCCGGCAATGCCCATATTCTGCGGAATAGGTTTGTAGATATGCTCTTCACTCGCATCTGCGCGTGTCGCGTCAGCGGGGCAGTTGAGGAATACAGGGCCGCGCGGTTCGGTGAGCGCCACATCGAGCGCCTTGGCGACCTGCTGGGCGGCGCGTTCCGGGTTGAGTTCGGCTGCCATTTTAGTGATGGGCGTCATCATGGCGACATGGTCGAATACCTGATGAGTGTAGAGGCCGCGCCTGTTGGCGGCCATCTCGCCGCCCAGAATTATCACCGGGGTGCGTTCCATCAGCGCGCCGGCAACACCGGTCGCCCCATTCACAACGCCTGGCCCGAGCGCGAAGATGCAGGCAGCTGGGTCGCCGGTCAGTTGTGCCGCCGCGTCGGCCATGAAGCCTGCCGAAGGCTCGGACTTGGCCAGAATGAAACGTATGTCCTGCGCCTCGCAGGCACGGATTAACTCCAGCACGTCGTTGCCCGGAATGCCGAACACGAAGCGTACGCCATACGCTTTCATGGTCTGTGCCATTGCCGTGGCGACGCTTCCTTTCCCTTCAGTTTTAGCCACTCGATTTTCTCCTCTTGCACACCCATAAGAGCTAATATACTATTTATAGTACTTTTGAAGAATTTTGAGCAATCTGTCCAGTGCCAAACCGTCCGGTACCAGTCTGTCCGGTACCAGTGAGACGCTTGAACGAATGTCTCTTGATATGAACGAAAAGACGATAGTCAAGGAGCGTCCGGCTTTTTCCGAAAAGCACGGCACTCTCTATGCGCAGGTGGCTAATGTGTTTCGCCAGCGTATTCGCGCCGGCCAGTGGATGGCGGGCGACCAGATTCCCACGCTGGATAAACTTGAGCGCGAATTTCATGTTGCGCGGGTGACATTGCGCCAGGCGCTGAACCTGCTGGAATCCGAAGGCATGATATGGCGCCGGCGCGGACGTGGCACATTTGTCTCCGATAGCGCAGCGCCGGAGTGGTTCAAGCTTGAGACAAGCCGGGATGAACTCATCCATTCGCTTGAAGGCACATGGTCACGCATCATTGAGGCCGATGATGAAGAAAGCGTGCCGTATCTCGAGCCGGGCGATGGCAGCGCCGCCCCGGCTTATCGGCATATGCGGCGCGTGCATGGGCGCGGAGACCGCTCCTATGCGGTCGTGGACATGCATCTTGATGCAAAACTCTATGCCCGCACACCAAAACGTTTTGACAAGGAAATGATTATCCCGGTGCTTGAGAAAATGCGCGGTGTGAAAATCGCAAATATTCGTCAAACACTCACCATCGGCAGCGCCGATGCTCCTGTGGCGGATGGACTAGGCGTGCCCATTGGCTCGCCCATCGGCATCCTGCGCCGGGTGGTTCAGGATATGAAAGGCGGCGTCATTTATCTCGGCATCGTCAATTATCGCGGCGATGCGGTGAAGCTCGACATTTCACTGAGTGGCGATTTTGGGGAGGCGAGTGCATGACCCAAACGCAACGCAACATTACGGTCGACATCTGGCGCGGGAGTGATGAAGGAGAATATCAATCCTTCGAAGTGCCACAGCGCGACAATCAGACGGTGCTGGATGTGGTGACCTATATTCAGCGCCACCTCGACGCCGCGCTGGCTTACCGTTTTGCCTGCCGCGTTGGCGTGTGCGGCTCCTGCGCCATGACGGTAAATGGCCGCCCACGCTGGACCTGCCGCACCCACGTGTCACGCGTCGTCAAGGACGGCAAGCTGACCATCGCCCCCTTGCAGAACCTCCCCGTCATCCGCGACCTTGTCACCGACATGGCGCCCTTCTTCGACAAGTGGAATGCCGCGCGCGGCCGATTTGTGCCCGGAGAAAATCCAAAAGATGAACTGGCTCCAGTTTCGCCAGATCAAAAGGAGCGCATGGCTGCCAGCGCCGCCATTGAGTGCATCAATTGCGGTGTCTGCTATTCCGCCTGCGATGTGGTGTCCTGGAGCGAGGATTATCTCGGCCCTGCTGCGCTGAACCGCGCCTGGGCAGCCTATAATGACGTGCGTGATGGCGACCGGCCCGGGATTCTCAAGGCCATATCGCAAAGCGGCGGCTGTCATAATTGTCATACCCATCAGTCGTGTACCGAACATTGCCCGGTATCGCTCAACCCGACTTTCTCGATTGCCGGGCTGAAACGCGCCAGCCTCAAGGCAAAGCTCATGGGGGCGCTCAAATGACCCCGCTCTCCTATCTCCTGCAACGCGGCACGGCGATGCTCATGGTGCCGCTGATCATCACCCATCTGGTTCTTATCATCTGGTCAGTCCAGGGCGGGTTATCAGCAGAGGATATTTTATCGCGCACACGCGGCTCAATGGTTTGGGCGAGCTTCTATGGCCTATTTGTATTCGCTGCCGGGATCCATGCGGGAATTGGCGTGCAAACGATATTGCGCGAGTGGACCCCGCTTGGGCGTATGGCGGCGGCTTCCTTGGCTCATTCATTTATCGTGGTTCTGTGGCTCCTCGGTGCGCGCGCCGTTTATGCGGTGGTATGGTCATGAGCGCCATCGGTATCGCGCGCGCATCACGGGCCCATCCTGGCTTCGTTGCATCGCTCATTCACCGCTTATCCGGACTGGCTTTGGCGATTTTTCTGCCCATGCATTTTTACGTGCTGGGCATGGCGCTGGAGCAAGAGGCTTTTGCCGGGTTTATTGACTGGAGCAACCAGCCCCTGGTGAAGATTTCCGAAAGCCTGCTGGTCGGCGCTCTGGCGGTGCATTTCGCCGGTGGCCTGAGGCTTTTGGCAGTCGAGTTTTTCGGGCTTACTCGTGGTCAAAGCTTGTTGATAGCGCTCGCCCCGGCCTTCGCTTTAGGTGTTGGTATTCTGTTTTTGATGCGGGCCTTTTAGATGCTTGAGACTCTGCGCACAGACATTCTCATCATCGGTTCTGGTGGAGCCGGGCTGTTCGCTGCGCTTTACGCCAAGAAGGCAAACCCTGATCTCGATATTACTATTGCCGTCAAGGGTCTCGTAGGGAAGTCCGGCTGCACGCGCATGGTGCAGGGCGGCTACAATGTGGCGCTGAATAGCGACGACTCCATCGAGCGCCATTTCATGGACACCATTGTGGGCGGAAAATGGCTGCCTCATCAGGACCTCGCATGGGCGCTCGTCAATGGCGCGGTGAAGCGCATCCATGAACTTGAAAACGAGTATGGCTGTTATTTCGACCGCAACTCGGACGGCTCATTGCATCAAAAAGCTTTTGCCGGGCAAAGCTTTGACCGCACCGTGCATAAGGGCGATCTCACCGGCATCGAGATTATCAACCGGCTTGCCGAGCAGGTCTGGGCGCAGGACATAAATCAGCTTGAGGAACATAGAGCGGTTGCCTTCATTCCAGCGAAAGACGGGTCAGGAATTGCCGGTGTGCTGCTGATCGATATGCGTACCGGAACTTTTCGTTTCGTGCAGGCGAAAACCATTTTGCTTGGCGCGGGCGGGGGGCCGTCCATGTACCGATATCACACGCCATCAGGCGACAAGTCGTGCGACGGCATGGCCATGGCGCTGCGCTGCGGATTGAAGCTGCGCGACATGGAAATGGTGCAGTTCCATCCCACCGGCATTCTTGCCGGCAACGATACCCGCATGACCGGCACTATTCTGGAAGAAGGTTTGCGTGGTTCAGGAGGCTATCTGCTCAATGGGGCAGGTGAGCGTTTTATGTTCAACTACCATCCACACGGCGAGCGGGCGACGCGCGATATCGTTTCTCGCGCTATGTATCAAGAAGTGCGTGCCGGGCGCGGGACGCCCGGTGGCGGCATCCACATCCGCATGGCGCATCTTGGGCCGGAGAAGGTCGCAAAGCAGTTCAAGGGCATGGTGAAACGCTGCGCCGATTGCGGTTTCGACCTTGCCGGGGGAAATGTCGAAGTTCTCCCAACCGCACACTACATGATGGGCGGCATTGTATTCGAAACCGATTGCCGAACGGCGCTTGAGGGTCTTTTTGTCGCTGGCGAGGATAGTGGCGGTGTGCATGGGGCTAACCGGCTTGGCGGGAATGGTGTCGCGAATTCAACTGTTTTCGGCGGTGTTGCCGGTGAAGAGATGGCAAAGGCGATCGCCAAGGGCGCCGATTGGCGCGAGCCGGACGCTTCCGTCATTGAGCATGGAGTTGGCCATTGCCTGAAACCTTTTGCTCAAAAGAGTGGCGATCTCAACTCAATCCGCGAAACGCTGCTTGATCTCATGTGGGAGAAGGCGGGCATTATCCGCGACAAGCAATTGCTCGATGAATGCCTCACGGAACTGATTGCGCTTGGCGAGAAGCTGTCCGCGACGGGTCTTGTGGATTCTACCCGTGGTTTTAACCTCACCTGGCATGACTGGCTCAATCTTGAGAGCCAGATACTGGTGTCCAAGACGATTGTTCTCGCTGCTCTTGCGCGCGAGGATTCACGCGGCGCGCATTATCGCACTGATCATCCAGAAACGGGTGAGCTGGAGACGACCCGCTTTACGACGATTGAGATGGATGATGCCGGTGCTCTCAAAACCGGTTCCCAGCAGGTTAAGTTCACCATCGTCAAGCCGGGCGAGTCTCTGATTGAAGGAGAAGCAGGCGCGCCGCCGACAAGCTTTGAAGAGCCAAAATGAGCGCATGTCCGCATTATCGCCTCTCCCGCATTGAGGAGAGGGAGTTATGGAGTAAGGCAAGATGATAAAAGCCGACGCAATTGAGCAAGCCGCAGATAAAATCATGTCAAACGCGGCGATCGACATCCCGGAAGATTATCAATCCGGCATTAAAGCCATGATCGATACCGAAAAGGGCGATCTGTCCGCCTTCGTTCTCGAAGCCATGCTGGAGAACTGGCAGGCGGCGCGCGAGGACCGAAGGCCCATGTGCGCGGACTCAGGGCTGCCGCGCTACTATGTGAAATCCGGCAATGAAGCAAAAATCGAGGGCGGCTTTGTGGAACTTGAACTCCGGCTGCGCCGGGCCACCGCGAACGCCACCCATGACATTCCGCTCAGGCCTAACCGGGTGCATCCACTCACCCGGCAGGACAACAATAACAATGTTGGCATGAACGCTCCTGAAATCGAATATTCATTTGAGCCGGACGCGGACTGGATTGACATTACTACCGTGCACAAGGGCGGGCTGTTCGGGACCGATTACCGGATGCTGTTCCCCGGGGATGGAATTGACGGCATCAAGCGCTTCTTTCTCGACGTGCTGATTGCTTTTGGCAAACGCGGCCTTGCCTGCCAGCCAGCCATTGTCGGCATTGGCCTTGGAGGCTCCAAGGACACCTGCATGATGCTCGGCAAGCAGGCGGCGTGCCTGAGGACTGTCGGCTCAACCCATCCTCAAGCTGAAGTCGCGAAACTCGAGGATGAGTTGCAGGAACTTGGCAACAAGACCGGCCTTGGCGCCATGGGATTTAAGGGAACTTCCACCGTTGTGAGCTGCAACATTGAAGTGGGTTACACCCATACCGGCGGCATGCCGATGTCCATGCATTGTTTCTGCCTGTCATCGCGCCGTGCAACGGCGCGGCTGCATGCCAGCGGCGAGGTGGAATACCGCACTGACCCGCAATGGTTCACACCCTATATGCGGCGCAACAGCGTCGACTGGGATAGCGGGATGAAGGAGGTGAGTCATGGGTGAACGGGCAGATAAACTTAAATCAGTCAGGCTGCAGACACCGGTCAGCGATGAGGACCTCGCCAAGCTTGAGATCGGAACGGTGGTGTTCCTCGATGGGCTGATTTACACAGCGCGCGAACGCGTCTACGAAAAAATTCTAACCCAGGGGGAAACTCCTCAAGTCGAATTCGCAAGTTTATCCAACGTCAATTTCCATTGCGCCCCAGCTGCGTCACAAAGGGACGACGGCAGTTTCAATGTAGGCGCTGTGACTGCGACTGCGAGTTTTCGTTTCGCTAAATATCTGAAACGCTGGTTTGCCGAGACCGGAACCAAAGTTATCGTCGGCAAGGGTGGTATGAGCCAGAAGCACTATAACGAACTGTTCGTACCGGTTGGCGCTGTCTATCTCACTACGGTTGGATATGGAACAGGCGCGCTTCTTGGGCGCGGCATCAAAAACGTTAGGGCTGTCAACTGGCTTGATGAACTTGGCATCGCGCAGGCCATGTGGATTTTGGAGCTGGAGAACTTCGGACCACTATTGGTTGAAAGTGATATTCACGGCAACTCCCTTTTCGAACGCAACAATGCCGAAATAAATAAGCACATCGAAAGCCTGTATGAAGGGCTTAAACCCCCCGCGCTGCGCCGTTTTGGCGAGACTCGCGACAAGACTGAAGAATTGATCTGAGCGGATTTTTCAAAAATAACATCACAAGGAACAGAAGGTACAAGACATGTCAGAACCACAATTTCTCGTGCACAGCCCGAAGGACAATGTCGGCGTCGTCGTCATTGAAGGCTTGGCGGCTGGAACAGATATGCTCGGCGTCATTACCGAGAATGACACGACGATTAATCTCAAAGCCGGGCATGACATTCCTATCGGGCACAAGGTTGCACTCACCGATCTGAAAGACGGCGATACGATCATCAAATATGGCGTCGATATCGGCAAAATGGTCGCGGATGCCGCAACCGGTGAGCATGTTCACGTGCACAATCTCAAAACGAAACGCTGGTAGGGAATAGGACATTGACCGAGGAAATTGGAATGAGCAACAACACATTCATGGGCTACCGGCGCGAGAATGACCGCGTTGGCGTTCGCAATCACGTCATCATCCTGCCAGTGGATGACATCTCGAACGCCGCCTGTGAGGCGGTGGGTAACAACATCAAAGGCACAATGGCGCTGCCCCACTCATATGGCCGTTTGCAGTTTGGCGCTGACCTCGATCTGCATTTTCGCACCATGATCGGCACCGGGGCTAATCCGAACGTGGCGGCTGTTATCGTCATCGGCATTGAACCGCACTGGACCAAGACCATCGTTGATGGCATCGCCAAGACCGGCAAGCCGGTTACGGGCTTCTCTATCGAGCAGCATGGCGATCTGGAGACCATCGCGACCGCAGGGCGCAAGGCCAAGGAATATGTCCATTGGGCTACAGAGTTGCAACGCGAAGAGTGCGATATGTCCGAGCTGTGGGTCTCGACCAAATGCGGCGAGTCTGACACCACCACGGGGCTGGGTTCGTGCCCGACCGTCGGCAACATGTATGACAAGCTGATCCCCAAGGGAATCTATGGTTGTTTCGGAGAAACGTCAGAGATCACGGGCGCTGAACATATTTGCGAAGCGCGCGCGGCTTCACCTGAAATTGGCAAAAAGTTCATGAAGACTTTTGATGCCTATCAGGATGATGTCATCGAAGCGCACAAGGTCGATGATCTGTCCGATAGCCAGCCAACCAAGGGCAATATCGAAGGCGGGTTGACGACCATCGAAGAAAAAGCGCTTGGAAATCTGGAGAAGATTGGCCGCGAATGCACATATATCGATGTGCTGGAACCGGCTGAAGCTCCAGAAAAAGGCGCAGGCCTTTATTATATGGATACTTCGTCGGCAGCGGCTGAATGCGTGACGCTGATGGCGGCGGCAGGCTATGTGGTGCACACTTTCCCGACAGGGCAGGGCAACATTGTCGGTAATCCAATCATTCCAGTTATCAAAATCTCGGCCAATCCGCGCACTCTGCGCACCATGTCGGAGCATATCGATGTGGATGTGACGGGTATCCTGAAACGCGAGATGACACTTGATACGGCGGGTGACGTGCTGATTGAGATGATCCGCCGCACGGCCAATGGGCGTTCTACCTCTGCTGAAGCGCTTGGGCACAAAGAGTTTGTAATGACCAAGCTCTACCGGAGCGCATAGAACCCGATAGACTTTTGCCACTTCCGGCTGATTGCCGGGGGTGGCAAATTTACGGGGTGGGTTGAGTATGAAAATCACGAACGTCCGGCATGTATCCGCGCCTCTCGCCTCGCAGATGTCGAACGCCATCATCAACTTTAAAACCATGACGACGAATGTCGTGGCCGTTGAAACGGATGTTGTCAGGAACGGCGAGCCGGTAATCGGCTACGGCTTTTCCTCCAATGGCCGTTATGCCCAGCCAGGGCTGTTGGCGTCGCGCTTTCTGCCGCGCCTTTTTGAGGCCGATCCGAAATCTCTGCTGGATGTGCCGGGTGAGAATTTTTCACCCCAGGCCATTTGGTCGACGCTCATGTCAAACGAGAAACCTGGCGGACATGGCGAGCGTTCCTATTGTATCGGTGCTCTGGATACCGCCGTTTGGGATTTGCATTCCAAGATTGCGGAAAAGCCACTGTGGAAGATCCTTTCAGAACGGTACAATGACGGCAAATATGACGAGAAGATTCTCGTTTATCCCGGCGGCGGCTATTACAACCCCGGCAAGGACGTTGAGATGTTGCGCGCGGAGATGAGTGGCTACCGCGAGCAGGGCTATAAAATCTGTAAAATGAAGGTCGGCGCCGTATCTCTGCCTAAGGATATGGAGCGTATAGAGGCCGCCATCGAGGTGCTGGGCGCAGGTGAAAATCTTGCCGTCGACGTCAATGGCCGCTTCAATCTGGAGCAGGCAATCACCTTCGGCAAGGCCATCGAGCCGCTGGGTCTTGCCTGGTTTGAGGAGCCGGGTGATCCGCTCGACTATCACCTGAACGCGCAGCTTATAGAGAATTATTCCGGCGCCATCGCCACGGGCGAGAATCTGTTCTCGCATCAGGACATGAACAACTTGCTGCGTTTTGGCGGTATGCGCCCTGAACTGGACTGGGTGCAGCCTGACCCGTCGCTCTGCTACGGGCTGACGGAAAATCTTGTCATGCTCGACGAGGCGCGAAAGCTCGGCTGGTCGCGCAGGCGCTTCCTGCCCCATGGCGGTCACCAGCTCGGCCTCCATATGGCGTCAGGTCTCCAGCTTGGCGGGACCGAATCTTATCCTGGTGTGTTCGCGCCTTTTGGCGGCTTCGCTGACGCGTGTCAGATTATCGATGGATACGTGACTTTGCCTGCAGATCAGCCAGGCATTGGCATGGAGCTAAAGTCGAAACTGATGGATGAAATGCAAAATTTGCTTGAATTGATTTAGGTCCAAAACATGCCCGACATAGTCATTACCGAATTCATGGACGAAGGCCCGGTTGAGGAGCTGAAAGCCAAATATGATGTCCACTGGGACAAGACGCTTTGCGACAAGCCTGATGAAATCAAGGCGCTGCTTGGCGATGCGATGGCGCTCATCGTGCGCAACCGTACCAAGGTGACGGATGACATTCTGAAGGCCGGACCGAATCTCAAGGTACTCGGACGCCTGGGCGTGGGTCTCGACAATGTCGATGTTCCGGCCTGCGAGCGCCACGGCGTGAAAGTATGTCCGGCGACGGGCAGTAATAACGTATCGGTGGCGGAATACGCCATCTGCGCCATGATGATGCTTTTGCGGGGATCGTTTTATTCCAGGGAAGATATCCTCGCCGGGAAATGGCCGCGCAACGAGAATGTTGGTCTTGAAGCGCGCGGGCGCACGCTCGGGCTTCTCGGCTTTGGCATGATTGGCTGCTCGGCTGCCCGCATGGCATGTGGCCTTGAGATGAAGGTTATTGCCCACGATCCCCATGTCCCGGGGGATGCTTCAGGATGGCAGTATGCGCAAAACGTTTCCTTCGAGGATCTGATTGCCCGGAGCGATATTTTGTCAGTGCATGTTCCACTACTGCCCGAGACACGCGGTATCATTGATGCCGCTGCCATGGCGGGCATGAAAAAAGGATCGTTTCTCATCAACACCGCGCGCGGTGGCATCATCGATGAAGATGATCTGATCGCGGCGCTGAAATCGGGGCAGATTGGCGGAGCGGCACTCGATGTTTTCGCCGATGAACCTTTGTCGGTGGAGACGGCCGCAAAATTTTCCGATGCGCCCAATCTTATTCTGACGCCGCATGTTTCCGGCGTGACGGTTGAATCAAGCGCGGCGATCAGCACGATTACGGTAGACAATGTTTTGAAGGAACTGGTTGCATCATGAGCGAAACTCAAAATTTCACCTGCGGCGAGCTTGAGGCGCTCATGTTCGAGGCGATCTCAAATGCGAACACAAGTGAGAAAAACGCACGCTCCGTTGCCAAAGCTCTTCTTGCAGCAGAAATCGACGGGCGCAAGGGGCATGGGTTTTCGCGTGTTCCCTCCTATGCCGGGCAGGCCAGAAGCGGCAAATGCGACGGGATGGTTGAACCGGAAATTATCAAGGAATTGTCCGGTA
>CAYOEI010000138.1:0-2898 GCA_964402825.1 uncultured Hyphomicrobiaceae bacterium | reverse complement strand
AAGGTTGCGGGCCAGCGCCAAATGTTTCGTGGCCCGTGTCGACGGCAAGATCGTCGGGTTTAACTGGATCGCATTCCGGTCAGTTCGTGATGATGAATTCATCGTCAATTTGAAGGATGGCGACGTTTATTGTCTAGATGCGCGGGTTTCCCAAGCCTACCGCGGCAACGGAATTCATACCGAACTTCTTTTCGCCATGCTTACCTATGCCCAGGAGCGCGGGTTCGCGCACGCCTATACGCGCGTCAGCGCCATGCATCGTGATTCGTGGAAGACTCATCTGAGGCTGGGTTGGAATGAAATCGGTGCGATTTATTTCTTTCAGCCGAAATTCGCCAAGAATGCAGCTCGCATATTCACCAGCCCAGCGGTCTATCCGGTGCAAGTGCTGCACGAACTACCCGCTTGAGAACTGGGCTTCTGCGTTGTTTGGGCTGAGTGCGGAATGATTGGCAAGGGATCCTACAGTTCGGAACACAAACGGCTGCAAAGAGTAAGCCCTATCTGCTCTTTGGCGCGGCGAAACGCCCCGGCCACGAAAATTCGGCGGCGCCATTAGCCATCAGATTATTTGCGGAATGGAAAATATCGCTCCGCAGTCCAGAGCTCCTGTAGAGGATTATCGATAGGCTCAAATTGCTGACAACAAAGAAAATAAGAGCAGAAAGGCCGACCCCCATGATGCCAAGCAATGGCGTCAATATGAAGATGGCGACCGTCATCAGAATCAGCGAAAAAATATAGACAATTAGAATTTTGTGTTGCTCTCCAATAAACGTCAACAGCATGATATTGGGCCCGAAGACAGCGCGAATAAAATGAATCATGAAAAAAGTTAAGAGCAACAACTCATATCGTTCAAATTCTTTACCAAAAACCCTAAGGATCAAATCTCCGAACAATAAAATAAATAATAATGTCAGGATTGTAATGCCAAAAGACACTGCGTTTATCAGCATCAATTTTGTATCAACACTCTTCGTGTCGCCGTTTGATAATGCATCGCCAATATCTCTTACCGGGAGCCCGTGAGCTACATCGATGACAAAACCAAAGAGAAACGCGATCTTCAGACAAATTCCGACAACGGCGACTGCCGACGGGTTCAGGATTTGAGACGTAAGGATCAGTTGCAGATCCACAAAGAATGAGGCAATGACGGTGACCAGCAGAAACGGGCGGCTTGTGCGTCGCCAGATATTTACCGCCCGCCGACTTCCCCCAGCCAATCGGGCACGCGGCTTGAAAAGCCTTGTCAGCACGAAGTGTTGCCCCAAGGCTGCGGTCGCCGCCAAAAGACAGAACGCGACCACAAACAGCTCCCACGACCGGATCCCGAGGACGAAGACAAATACGGACAGAAGACAGAAATATGAGACTGGACGGAATAGCAGATCCGGCAAGTACGCAGTCTTGTAGTGACGCAATGCGGTGGCAAGGGACCCGTTGATGCGCATCATCGATACGGCGGGTATGGCCATCGCGATGCAGAAAAGACTTGCGCCATCTTTCAGTTGAACAGATGGCCCAAGAGCTATCCACGCTATTGCCAATGGAGTGAGCAGAGCTGCATTCCGGAGCGTATCGACCTTGGCGTACCAAATGAATCCGCTCAGCAGGCTCTGACCGGAGGCATGCCGGTATCTTGAAATGAACTGGTTCATATATCTTGTGATAAATCGGCCCATGACGCTGGGGTAGCCGAAGGCAGCGAAAATACCGCAAAGAGAGATCACGCTGACGACAAGAAAATATTTTCCGAGAGCATCCGGTGACAGCGTGCGCGCCAGTAGTACATGGGTCAGAAACCCCGCGCCCGCGCCAAAGATTTTGGCCCCGAACAGAAGTGCCGAGACTGAAAGGAAACTTGCTAACCAATTCGGTGTCAAGACAGTGACCGGTTCCTATAGGTAAAAAATACGTCGCGCATGCGTCGATGCATGCTTCTCAGCGCGTAGATCGATGAAGCGACCATTTTTTCCGGCTGTCCGTACCACCGATTGAACTCAGATTTGATGGGAACCAGTGCGCCCTCTTTACCAACAAATCCGCGCTTGAATTGCCTCAGGCCGTCATTGCCGGCGGTGCCGCCCAAATCGTACCATTTGACGCCCTTTGAGGTGATCCATTGGGAAATCCACCACTGCAGCGCGTAACCCGCCTTGAGCGGAAGAGCCGCCGCGCTGCTGGCGCCTATCTGATAGAGTGCGGTGTCGCCGAGCAATGCGATTGTTGCGCCGACTACTGGCTGGCCATTGTGAAATGCCATGACCACATGCGGCCTGAGGTTTTCTGGCAGATCGCGCGTCAGGGCCGGTAAAAGATCCACGGGATCGGTATTGTAGAAATCTTTGCGCTTCACCATCTCCTGGTGAAGCCTTGAAAAGCACTCGATGCCCTCGGGGCCCCCGATCAATCTGATTTCAAGATCGTTCTGCAGAGACTTTTTGAGATTGTAACGCCACTTTTGATCCAGACTTTTCAACTGTTCTTCTTCACTCAAAGACGTGTTGACGAAGAACCGTACCGGATCTGGATTTTCACGTTCGGTGTCGAACCCAGACTGCCTCAATAATTCGCATTCCGTTTCATAAAAAAAGGGATGCGGCCGGGGCGCGATGCTGAGATAGTGGCCCAAGTTCTCGCAATAGTGCTGCACCATTGCCATGATGATGTTCTGGTATGTCCTGCGGCTGGGTTCGCAATTATTCTTACGCCAGAAGGGACCGGATTTGACATAGGCTAACCCTCTGCTGATGGTTGGAATTTTCAGAATGACAACATGCGCCCCACCGACAACGACGCCTTCTTCGCGCACAATGATCTGGCTGGATTCATGCCGCCGCCATTGGGCAGTGGAAAAGCAGGCGGATTGATCATATGTCGCGTCTGCAAAGC
>CAYOEI010000137.1:0-13716 GCA_964402825.1 uncultured Hyphomicrobiaceae bacterium | reverse complement strand
CGTGCCGCTGGACTACGTGACGGCGCAAAAGTGGTTTCTTCTGGCTGCTGCTCGGGGGATCAAACTAGCTGAGAAAAATAGGGATTTTATTGCCCGCAAAATGACCCCCGCCCAGATAGCCGAAGCCCAGCGACTGGCGCGTGAGTGGAAGCCGAAGAAGTAGCGGTATCTACCACTCCCTGCGAAGGGCCGAAATTGCCCATGGCAAAGAAGGTGGTAGGTCACAAATCGGTCACGAACTAATCATCATGGGGCAATACAAGATATAATGACGGTGAGTGAGAACTGGCAATAAACTGTGGATGTACGGACTATTCAGGATAATCCAATACAGGGACGAACAGGTTGATTAGAATTTGCGGTTCTGTTCACGGTGGGGGCCGCAACATTTATGTCTGCGCACGCGCAATCCCGCCAGGACGCCATGCCTCGTTATGAGGTCTTCAGTGGCGTTGGGGTGACATCCAACTCCTATTTTAAATATTCGGGCGGGGTCTGGGCGTTTGGGAAAAACGTTTCGGGGCCAGGTTTGCGCGCGAAAGCGCTTATCGGTTATGGCGGTTATGACTATGACGGCACGCTCCCCGGGTTCACTGGCGGGGTTGTGTTTGATGGCAGAGTAACCCTTGCCCAGTTCTTGCTGGGGTATCTGTGGCGGCGCGGGGAGTGGACGTTAAAAGCATATGCCGGAATGAACTATGAGGACCATGACATTTCCCCCAACGATCCGGCCAACACAGTAAATGGCAATGATCTGGGTTTGCTTGGGCAGGTGGAAATCTGGCGCAATCTTGGAGAGAAAAACTTCTTCTCAGCCGATGCAAGCTATAGCGATGCGTTCGGGAGCTATTGGACACAGATACGGCTTGGGCGCCGGATAACGACTCGCGTCAGCGTGGGCATTGAAGGTGGTGCGCTGGGAAATGACGAATATGACAGCGGCCGTGGTGGCGGTTTTCTGCGCTACCATCTGGACAAAATCGACCTGACTGTTTCAGGAGGTGTTTCAGGTGATTATTACGCGCAAAACACCGGCGGGTACGCCGCGGTTGGTTTTTACACAAAATTTTAAAAAAGCGGTTTCCTTGTTATCTCATCAACCGGAGCAAGCCAGGATATTATCCGGGTCTTCATCTTCGGTGGTGAGCCAGTTGTCGATCGCCAGCGCGGCTATATCACCGGTACGCGATTCAAGCTTGTCCCAGAAAATAACCAGATCAGCCCCGGCGTCATATGTCTGATTCAGCAGTTCAATATTTTCATCGTCCAGCAGGGCAATGAGAGGAGAGTGCCGCAACCCGGAAATAGAGCGGATTGTATCGATGATGGCGTTGGCATTCTTCTCACCTGATTCCAAATCGATGAGGATGATATCCGGGCAAGGGGTCTCACCGAGCAAGCTCTCTTCGATAACATGGCTGACAGTTTCGCGGATCGTTGCCTTGATAAAGAAAACAGGACTTTCCCAGATGCGCGTCAAAGCTCGGCAAAGCTGGTTTTTTCTGGCTTGATTACTGATCGTCACGAAAAGCAGTGGATTAGAATCCTGCTCCATTCTCTTTAGGGTCATTGTCATTGGCTCCAATAGTGGCAATTGCCTTCACGCGTTGTAATAAGTAATATACACTTATTGCGTGTAAACCAGTTAAAATACAATCAATACGTGATCAACCGAACTATGTTTTCCCCCAGGCGCAGTTTGACGAATAGGTTTCAGGAGGCGTATTTACGCCAGAAAACCGATCAAACATGCGCGAGGAAGCGCTGCCCGGGCTTTACCGGACCGTGCCCGGGGTTAAGATGAACTAAGCCGCAATATGATCAGGTCACAAATGATGGTGGACCTATGACCACATCCGATGGGCAGCCGCGTCGTTATTTTGACGAACATAAAATACCGATCGACGTATGGTCGGTTTTGCGCGCCTCTGCCTTGCTGAGCGTGGGTGAATTTCGCGTGTTCCAGATCGCCTATGAAGACTGGTACGGCGAGAGCGGCGAAGAAAAAATGATTGAGAAGCATTTTACCGGCTACATGTTCAACGACATCGTTCCTCCATGGGTACGCCATTTCTGCAAGAAGATTCTAAAGCTGGATGACGAAGGCGCGCTGAACCCGAAAGACTTCGGCATCGTGCTCAAGCCGGCTACCCGTCAGCAAATCAACAAGGGGCTGGAAGCGATCATGTGGATCGTCGCCTTCATGATCGTCCTGTTCCTGATCGGGGAGGGTTCATCTCAGATATTGTGGTTACAATGCATGTTCCCGCCATGCTATTGAGTGCATCGCGACGAGAAACGAATGCCATGAGAAGTGGATACGCGTATGGGGGGGACCTGGGTTGACTGGCTGCTCGTGGCGGGCACTGGAGCTGTTGCATTTCATGCCCTGACGTATCAGGACAAGGATGGGGAACGGCCGTGGGTGCATCTGCTGTTTGGCAGCATGGCGCTGATGTTTTTCTTCCGCTTCCTGCTGCACAATATTCTGGAAATCTGGTAGAGAAGTTTTCACTTCAATTTCATGCGTCAGCGCTGGTAGGGGCGCTGCACATCATCCATTTCAGGGACGCGCAAAACGCGCTTCGATTCGGGCAGTGCATACTGTTCCTTCAGATATTCAAGCCGGTCCGCAACCGTTGGCGGCTTTTCCTGGACATTGTACAGGAGGCGGTCCAGCCAGTGCATGCCTTCGGCCACCTCCGGATCCATTTTCAGCGCTTTCTCATAATCAGCCATGGCCAGTCTGTGACGGCCTGAGCGGTCATAAATAATACCGCGCAGGGCATAATTGCCGCCAAAATCCGGCGTGAGCTTGATAGCCCGTTCAATCGCATTCAGGGCGGCATCGTAGCGTTTGAGCTGAATGTTGGAGTTGGCGAGACCGCGCAGGGCCGCATTGTGCTTAGGGTTCTTGTCCAGCGTGTACCGGTAATTTCTGGCCGCCTGCTCGTAACGGCCATCCTTGAACAGGTTGTTGCCATCGACAAAGGATATATCGCCCGGCGCCATTCCGGCGAAGTGCCGGTAAAACTCAAAGCCGATCCAAAATATGCCGCCGAAAATGGCGACCCATTTCAGCAGTTTATAAAACGGTCCTTGATCCTGGCTCATTTGGCCCCCGGAAATCCAAAAACATTGCCGTTGAACAATAGAGCAAAAACGACAACCAGGAACAATGTGATGAAGCGAGCGCGCTGCATCTGGCCGGCCAGTTCAGCTTCGCTCAGCTGGCGCTGCAGCTTGCGTTGCTGGCGCCGTACACTCAGCGACCACACGAGTTTGGAAACCGGGAAAAACAGCAGGGTGGCGAGCAGAGCGCTCCAGCCGAAAAACCACAGATACTCAGGACTCATTGAAATTCACCGCAATTGCTATTCATCAAAACTAAGAAAGAGGGCCGCCAAACGGGCGGCCCTGCAATTATTGTGTGAAATATCTACGTCTTGTCGAGATCCAGACGAGCCTTGCCTTCACCAAGGTCGCCAATGTCTTCAACAAGGGCTTGGACCTCTTTGCGTGGAAGTGTGGACATCTCCATCTTATATGCCAGGAACCACATCATGCCGACACCAAGTGCCCACCACAGAATCTGCCATGCCCAGATTGAGGGCATGCCAAATGTCCAGGCTTCGACTCCGCCATTTGGATCACCGAAGATCGTGTTACCGATCACGGCGCCAGGGCCGATACCGAAGAAGAACCACACCAAAGTGATGATCCAGGCTGTCGGGATAAGCTTGCGCTTCTCTGGCGACAGACCGGCATGTTCAGTAAGGAAGTTGTGGAACTTCATCTTGTGCTTCATGTCATCCGCATTCTGGGTAACCGCGGAGATGATCGTCGCCGCTCCCAGATTGAAGAGCATGCCCCAGAAGGCCGAATGCATGGTCAGCGGCCAACGGCCCCAGGCCGTGATACCAAAGAATTTCTGACCAATGGTCTCGGTGCACATAACGCCGATGATGCCGAAGAACAGGCCAACCGTGACGCCCTGACGGGTGAACCACGGGAAGTAGCAAACCGACATCAGGGACGGCCACATCTGGAACCCAAAGGCAACCGCCAGACCGCCGAGCAGGACAAGTGCGTCCTTCGAGGTCGTGGCAACCACCAGGGCCGCAAGCACGATGACGCCAACGCCGATACGGCCCCATAACTTCTGGGTCGCATGACTGGCATCAGGCATGATGAAATGCTTGAGGATGTCACGCGTGAGCATGCCGCCAGCTGTGGACATATAGGCAGCGCCCGTTGACTGCATTGCAGCCAGCGCACACACCGCCAGCAGACCTACCATCCATGGCACGCTATCGCGCATGAGGTAGATGATCTGCGGAACCAGCATGCCTTGCTTGCCTGCAGACTTCATCAGGTCGACGTCACCAAGTCCCGCACCCATCACATTGTTGGTGAGTTCCGGGAACTTTGCGGCGAAGGCGAGGTCACCACCCAACATATGGCCGACAAGACCCTGGAAGGCCGTGAAGACGAACAGGATCAGGCCAATGCCGAACGAGGATGCCCACACCTGCTGAGGTGCAAACGGTTCCGGGCTCTTGTTCGAAAAGGACCACATGGTGAACGCCGGGGCGGAGTGAATGCCCATAAGCGCGAACATGTAGGTAAGAATCATCATTCCCGTCCATGCGCCGCCAACCGGGTTTTCGACGCCTAGACCTTTGACGAACTGGATTACACCGGGAATAGCAATGTAATGGCTATACCCGTCAGGCGTTCGCTTGGTGTCCATGCTGGACAGTGCGGCGATGCCTTGGTTCAACTTCTCAAAGCCACCGACTGCGTTCAGTGTGATGATACCGAGCATGGTTATGCCCACCATCAAGAGAACACACTGCACCGTATCCACATATGCCACAGCGCGCAGACCGCCCGATGCAACATATAAAAACACAATCGCAGACAGCATCCACATGCCAACGTCAACCGAGAGTAGACCCTGGGTCAATACGTTGAACAAGAAGCCTGAAGCCCGCAATTGCAGGCCCAGATATGGAACTGAGAAGCAAAGCGCCACCACAACCACGAGTATGCGAATAATGTCTCCGCGGAAATATTCCGAGAGCATTTCGCCAGGTGTCACGAACCCGAAGCGTTTGCCCAGCATCCACTGGCGCTTCAGGAACATCACCCCCGTAAACGGGATCGTAATGGCGTAGAACGAGGCGTAGGCGTATTGGAATCCATCCCTGTAAAGAAGGCCGGGATGGCCCATAAACGTCCAGCCGGAGAATGATGTGGCGGTAGCCGCCAGCACAAACACCCAGATGGAAATGCTTCGTCCCGCGATAAAGTAGTCACTCGCTGTCTTGGCCATCATCGCACCACGGATTCCCCAGTAGATGCAATAAGCCCAGTACAGGAGAACGAAAATGAAAAGCCAAACGACTTCGGTTTTCATGGGTCAAGTCTCCCCCTGATTGAACATCAAGACAACCCGGATAATCGGAGAAACCGCGACCATCGCGGCATCCCCCCTAAGTCAGCTAACTTGAGTTGTCTGACTGCAATGCAAGACTCTTTATATCTATGGGTCAATGCCCCGAAGGTCGATACGCAGGGGTAGACAAGAATCTTGTTTTGAATCAAAGCCCTATTTCCCCATGTCTGGGGAAATCATCGGGCACTGCGACTCCTGCGTGCAGCAATTTAACGAATCTTGCGCATTTGAACACAATTTCGCTTCTTTAAGGCAGGCAAATGATCCGCCGACAGAGCATACGGGAATTCGCGGTTTGCCTCGAAAAAGGGCTCTGACACCCTATTGCTGTGACAATGAAGCTTTCCTGATGGCGTTAGGGGGGCAGGAGGACCGCAGGTGAAAAGTTGAACTGCCGGCACATTTGCGCCGGCAGTTCAGACCCGCATTTTTCTGGCGCCGGAAGAGTTCCAGATCGCCACGTAAGATCCAATCCGAACGCACATGGTGCGCTTTATCCAGATTGGGTTTCTCGCCCTCTTTGGTCCAGTCAACGCGACGGCAAACAATCCGATACCTTGCGATGCCGGTATTTTTTGGCTCGACCGCGCTGAAATGTGAGAATGGCTTAGGGTCTCCACCAAATCAATCGATCACTCAGCTTTCGAGATATTTTTTTGACGAAGCACAAAAGAGGCGGCCCGGATTTTGCGCCGGGAGCGCTCTGTCCGCCGCGCTTTATGCCTGATTGGGCTCGTCCATCGCGCTGCGCGTTGCGCGCTGGCTGGTGGAGTTACGTTTCTCTATTGCATATCAAATAGCTAATGTCCGCCCGCATCATGCAAAAGAGGCTATTCCTGAGAGTACAGAACAGCTGCATCACGCTCAATTTAGGTCTGTTTCTGCGGCCATGGGGCCATTTTGCAGTGGTTCCGGGGGAGGCTTTGAATGTGGCAAAAATGCGACATGCAAACACTTTGCGATTCGCCGTGTTTGGTTCAATCTCCAGGCGGCGGGCGGAATAAATACATCACCAGCCAGATCGGAATCGTGATCAGCGCACCCAGAATGATATGTGGCAGCGCCCAGTTGAAACCCCGGCGGGCGACATTAAGGATCTGATCCGGTGTGAGCCCGAAATCCTTAAGAACCTGAGCAGCGGTTATATTAAAGCTCGAAAGCGCAACACCGACGAGCAGCGAGATCAGCACGATCTTGATCATCATCGATAGGAGGCGATAGGTCATGGTGCGTATCAAAGCGAGAGTTTCGCGTCGCTCCTTGCCGGACCAGCATAGTGACGCGCTGGCTATTTATGAGTCCATAACCCAGCCTATAAGAAAATCTGGTTTCGGGCCAAGGTCTTGGACCTAAGGTGGGGGTGGAGGCTATTACGAAGCGTTCTCGCGCTCGGCGTCTGAGCCCGATTCAGCCGACCCCCCGGCTCCAATGCGCCAGATCTTGATCCGTTCTTTCATCTCCGCGCCATGCTCCTCCCACCAGGAGGCATCCATGCGCAGCGCGCGCTTGAAATTCTTCCTTGATGTCGGAATGTAATCGGACATGTTGGCGTCAACCTCGGGGTGTTTGCCGATCAATTTCAGGGCGGACTTTCGCACGGGTCCATAGGGGAACAACCTGGCCTGCGCGGCAAGACGTTCGGGCCGGGTCGCAAATGCAATAAATTTCAGAGCTGAACTTTTGTGTGGCGTGCCTTTAGGTATCGCCCACATATCCAGATCAAACACCTGCCCGTCCCAGATAAGATCATAAGGTTTGTTCTGTGCAACGATGGCGCTAAAAATGCGCCCGTTAAAGGCAAGCGCCATGGTGGCTTTCCCGCTGGCAAGCGCCTCCAGGGGTTCATTCCCCCGGTCCCACCAGATGATATTGCCGCGAAGTCTCTCCAGCATTTTGAGTGCGCGCAATGCGCCCTCCTGGGTGGCAAGTGTTGGGTAGACGTCCTCCGGCTCCACGCCATCCGCCATGAGCGCCAACTCGAAAATATATTTCGGGCCGCGCGGCAGGGCCCGCTTTCCCGGGAAACCTTTCGTGTCAAAGAAGTCTTTCGCGGTCGCCGGTTTCGCCTTTTTGAATGCGCCCGTGTCGAACACGATTACCGAGGACCAGGCAACGCTCGGTATGCCGCAGTCATGAAGCGTGCCGGGCAGGAAATCATCGGCCACGGATGTTTCATCTCCCGCGGCGGCCAAATCCGAAAGATTTACCTTTTCCAGCTTGCCTTGCGCGCAGGCGCGTTCAAGCACGGCCAGCTCCAGATCAACCAGATCCCAGTCCGGTTTCTGGGATGTATTTTCATCCGTCAGTAGCTTCAATGCGCCTTTGTGATTGAACACTTCGATAGCGATGCCGGTTTCATCCTGGAAGGGAGTAAAATATGCGCGGCGCTGGGATTCCATATAGGCGCCGCCCCATGAAGCCACTTTGAGACTGGCGGGCGGTGCGGAGGGCTGGCTGGCTGCCGGAGTAGCTTCTGGAGGGGCTGCCGGTGTGGCTTCGCGCTTGGTTGCCTGAGTGGTTTCTGGAGTAGCTGCGGGTGTGGCGGTTTTTTCTTCTGCCGGCTCTTCTGTGCGCGGGGGTTCATGATGGGCCAGGGCGTGATGCGCTGGCAAAAAGATAAGGGCAGCGGCAAGCACGGCCCCCAGAACCGACCAGAATTTCATGAAATGTCACTCCCCGCCATATGTGAGTTCAGGACCTTGATCCTAGTATCTGCCGCGTAATGCCGTTTGTGTCGGGTCGCTTGATATGGTGTTTTGCGCGCTCGATTTGGCCGGCTCCAGGCTGAATGTAGGATCCGACAATGGCCCATTGATGATGATCGTTCCAGCAGCCGTGGATTTTGGTTTCTGGTCATCTGGAGATGTCTTCGGCTTTGCATCGGATTTAGCTAAGGTTTGCGTCATCAGCAGGCGCATGTCGAGAGCCTTGGACATGATGTCAATCGTGCCTTCGCCCTTGATCGCCGACTTGCCCAGATCGACTTTGAGCGAGTCCGTATAAATGCCGCCGCGCCGCAGTAAGAACTCGCCGGTGAGAGAAAGAAATGATGTTTCGCTGCCGCGCGCGGCGTCCCAGCCAACAGCCGGCCCTTCCGGCAATATCGCGATGAGTTTGGGAATATCGATATCCGCCTGCCCTTCGCCCATGGAAAGAGAAATTTTACCATTCAGACTGTCAAAAAGCTCTTTCGCCGTGCGGCCTTTGCTGGTCACGTCCGCGGACAGATCCGCAACTCCTTCAAGAGAACTGTCAGACGTGAAAATCTCAATGCAGGATTTAGTGGATATGCTCGCCATGCCTGCCGTCAAGCGGATAGCTGAATCCGGCACCGTCGCATCGAAAGCCAGCCGCGCGGTTGCATTGCCGTCGCAGATATCAAAGACCGCGAGGTCAGCCATGAGCTTGCCTGACTTCAGAGAAAACGATATTGCGCTTTGTCCCAGCTTCAGCGGTCCGGCTGTCAGCTGCGTTGTCGATATGCGCAAATCGATGTTGATGTGATGCAGAATGGGAAAATCAACCTCGACAGGTTTTTTGGTTTTGCCTTTTTTCGCGGCAGTCTTTTTCAACGGAGCAGGGGTATCCTCGGACTCGAAATAGCGGGTCAGATCAAGCTTTTGCAGCGCCAGAGTGCCTTCGATCTGCGGGCGCGGGCCGCTGATAACGATCGCCATTGCGCCCAGCGCCCGGTTTCCATCAAGCTCGAATGTGCCTTCGTCAAACCCGATCCTGGACCCGGCCCAGGAGAAGGTGCCGCTGGCGGCAAACTTGCCTTGTTTCTGATCGTCGGGAACAAGAATGCCCATCCATTTTGCATAGTTCGGTAAATTGGGAATTTCCAGATCGAGATTGCCGGTTACCCGCAGCCCGTTGGTGATAACGGCGTTTCCTTCGATTTCCGCGGAAAACAGATCGCCATCGAGTGTAACGGTGATCGGCATGGTCGCCGCATTTGCTACTTTTGACAGTGCATCGGCGCTGTAGCGAAAAGACACGGGCTGCTTGCGCCAGGTAAAAGTCCCCTGGCTTGAATGCGCGCCGTCCGACCCCTTAACATCAATGTCTGCCGTGACATTTGTAAAGATGTCAGTTCTTTGCGGGCCGATTACGGTCACTTTCCCGTTTTGCAGAGAGATATGGTCAAACGGCGCCGTCGCCAGGGCGTGGGCTAATGCCGGATTTGGGGTGGTGGAGGATGGCGATGCCGAATTGGACGTAATCAGGGGCTCTATCAACGTCACGCGGTCAATCACCGGATTGCCGGATATCAGCGACCATAGAGAGAGCTCAACCTCAATCTTCGCGGCTTCCAGATCGTTTATCAGCGGGAGACGCTGTATGCCCGCCAGATGAACACGGCGTATTTCGAGCTTCGGGCGGGGGAAATAGCTAAGCAGGGTTGGGCCATTGACGCTCACGGCGGCTCCCGTCCAGTCACGCAGGTTTTGCGTTACACTCGTGAGAATGGTTTTTTTGTTGAGGAGAGCGGGTCCGGTTATGAAGTAGGCGCTGGCGACCACAATCAGACCGAGCGCGACGATCAGCCCTATTCTGAAACGTGTCAAATGCGCCATTACGCCTCACACTGCCGGCACGGCGTATTTTGTTCTTTGCTAGAGACCGGGCCGGTTCTGAAAATCATACAATATGGAATATTCAAAATTCTCGACCAGGGTGCCGCATCACGATAAATATCCGCCAGAATGTTCCGGCGCTGATCACTGAGTACTAAACTGTTTCAACGTAAAATGCGAGCCTAGGACGCACTTGCCAACAGGAGATAGAGGGAAATGGACAAACCCTTATGGACACCGGAGCGCGAGGCTGTTGCGAACAGCAATATGGCGCGGTTCATGGCGGATGTGAACGAGCCGGGCATGGCCGAAACCGGCAACGCGGATGCGCTTCACCACTTCTCGATTTCCAAACCGGAGAAGTTCTGGTCCGCCCTGTGGAAATTTTGCGGCGTTAAGGGTGAGATGGGCGAGGAGCCCTATCTGATTGATGGCGGCAAAATGCCAGGTGCGAAGTTTTTCCCTGGCGCCAAACTGAACTTTGCGGAAAACCTGCTTGAGTTTGACGGCGGCGAAGCCCCGGCGCTGATATTTTTTGGTGAGGACCGGACGCGCCGTGAGTTGAGCTGGGATGAATTGCGCGCGCAAGTCTCGCGCACCCAGCAGGCATTTGCTGCCATGGGGGTCGGCCCCGGCGACCGCGTGGCGGCGATGATGCCGAATGTGCCCGAAACGATCATCGCCATGCTGGCCGCATCGTCACTCGGGGCGGTGTGGAGTTCCTGCTCGCCTGATTTTGGAGTGCAGGGCGTGCTCGACAGGTTCAGCCAGATAGAGCCGAAAGTTTTTATTGGCTGCGAGGGGTATTATTTCAACGGCAAGTCCTGTTCCGTGTCACAACGCCTTGAAGCGGTCCTTGAACAATTGCCCAGTGTGGAACATGCAATTTTACTGCCTGGTATCGATGGCACCACTGGGACATGTGCGCGAATCGGGCGCGCAATCGAGTGGGACACGGCGTTGGATGCGTTTGAGCCAAAGCCATTGAATTTTGAACGCTTGCCGTTTTCTCATCCGCTTTACATCCTGTTTTCTTCCGGCACGACAGGGGCGCCGAAATGCATCGTGCACTCATCAGGGGGCGTGCTGCTCCAGCATCTCAAGGAACATCAACTCCATTGCGATTTGCGCGAGGGAGAGCGGTTATTTTATTTCACCACCTGCGGCTGGATGATGTGGAACTGGCTGGTTTCGGGCCTGGCTTCGGGGGTGACGCTGCTGCTTTATGACGGCTCGCCCATGCATGAGGATGGCAAGTTGCTGTTCGATTTTGCTGAAAGCGAAAAAATGAATGTGTTCGGCACCTCGGCAAAATTCATCGATGTGCTGCGCAATGCCGGGATGAGCCCTAACGAAACCCATGATCTTAACGCCATGCGGATGATGCTTTCGACCGGTTCACCGCTGTCGCCGGAAAGCTTTGAGTATGTTTATGAGCATATCAAGCCCGATGTGCATCTGGCTTCGATTGCCGGTGGTACGGATATTGTGTCCTGCTTCGTACTCGGCCACCCGCAACTGCCGGTCTGGCGCGGTGAGGTGCAGGCCGCCGGGCTGGGGATGGCGGTGGAAGTTTACGATGTATCCGGCACGCCCTTGAAACCGGGCGGAGGCAAGGGCGAGCTGGTTTGCACCGCGCCGTTCCCCTCCATGCCCCTGGGGTTCTGGAATGACCCGGATGGCAAAAAATATTTTGAGGCTTATTTCGCCCGCTTTCCAAATATCTGGCATCACGGCGATTTTGCCGAATGGACGGCGCATGGCGGCATGATCATCCACGGCCGCTCGGACGCGACGCTCAATCCGGGCGGCGTGCGCATCGGCACGGCGGAGATTTACCGGCAGGTGGAACAGCTCGACGAGGTAACCGAAGCGATCGTCATCGGACAGGATTGGGACAATGATGTGCGCGTCATTCTTTTCGTCATATTGGCGGATGGGGTAGAGTTGAATGATACGCTTGAAAAACGCATCAGGGCCTGCATCCGGCAAGGCGCCAGCCCGCGCCATGTGCCTGCGAAGATTATTCAGGTGAATGATATTCCACGGACGAAATCGGGAAAAATTACCGAGCTTGCGGTGCGCGATATCGTGGCCGGGCGCGAGATCAAAAATATCGAGGCGCTGGCAAATCCCGGTGCGCTGGAATTGTACCGCGATCTTGCTGAATTACGGAGCTGAGTGAGCGGGCTGGAACTCTGAGGAAGAAAATACAAGGCTATTTATGAGTTCATGACCTAGGATTCGATTGGTCGATGAAGAACAAAAACCGAAGTTCGTCAATCAGGAGAACTTAGGCAATTGCGAGAAGGAACAACACATACGCGCCTCCGGGAGAATTTAATCTCATGTTTCCGCATTGTATTGACGGTGGTCGCCTGGGTTACATTCATCGTCTATGCCCATCATTTGAGTCACTTGTATCTTGGTGAGATCAAGTCGGCGCTGGGATCAAAAACAACTCAGGTGATCGTCCAGATCGTGGTCCTGAGCGCCCTTGTTTACCTCATTATTTTGAGCCTGCCATTTCTGCCGAACCCCGGCGTTCGTGGAATCTCCGTTCTCGTCATGTGGTCCATCATATTGATTTTGGGCCATCAGCTTTCCCATGAAGGATTTCATCAGTTGCGGGGCATTTTGGCGCCGGCAAACAGTGAAATCGGCATGGTCGGTCTTTGGCTTGGAGCGTTTGTTTTTGCATTGATACTTGCCCTTCCTTTTGTCCCGGGTGTGGAATTAGGATTATTGCTGATGATTATTTTCGGAACTGAGGGGGTGATCGCCGCATACGTGGCGACTGTCGGTGGATTAAGCCTTGCATATCTTGTGGCGCAGACAGTGCCAAAGAGGATCACGTTGAGATGGATGAACAAGTTCGGATTGTCGGATGCAGCAAATAATCCCAAAGACGCTATCGACGCCCTCGTTGTTGGCAGTAGCGTCACCCAAGGTGCAACTGCCCGATTGGGAAACTATCTCCTCTCCCACCGCCATCTTACCCTAGCGGTGTGTTTGAACCTGCCGGGGAATTCGGTGCTTGGCGGCGGTGGCGGTATCGCGGCACTCTGCGGTCTAAGCAGGCAGTTTCACTGGTGGCGTTACGTTCTCACGCTGGTGATCGCGACCGCGCCGATACCCTTGCTCGTTCTGTCCGGCCAAATTGATATTGAACCGTTGCTGGAAAGGCACGGCATTCTGCATGATCTATTGAGCCGCGCAGAAGGCTTATTCCTGCACGAATAAAATTTTACTGAACCCGGCATTTCAAGGGGGCCACGTCAGTCTCTCGAGGCCCGCCCGCCGGGCCGGCCGCTTGAGATTGTGTGGTGCAGGAAAATAACCGGCGCGAGGCCAATTACGACAATGGCCAGCGCCGCCATGGCGCCATCCTCGAACAGATCAAGCGATGCCAGCGTATAAACATGCGTGGCCAGCGTGTCGAAGTTGAATGGCCGCAGCAGCAGCGTCGCGGGCAGCTCTTTCATGGTGTCAACGAATACGAGCAAAGCCGCGGCGCCCAGAGCCGGCATCAGGATTGGCAGGTGAACGCGAAACAGTAATTGCGTTATCGTGGCGCCCATGGTGCGGCCCACCCCGTCCAGGTTGACGGAGGTTTTCTTAAAGCCCGCATCAATCGTGCCGTAGGATATCGCCACAAAGCGCACCGTGTATGCGAGC
>CAYOEI010000136.1:0-3351 GCA_964402825.1 uncultured Hyphomicrobiaceae bacterium | reverse complement strand
CAGATTATTCAAAAAAAATATTAAGTGCTTGAAACATATTGAGAAACTTTATTTCTGATTGTGGCCTCCCCGAGGCGCTTCAAAAGATTGATGACAAGCCTGAAGCGTTCAGATACTGTAAAAAAAAAGAATTTTAACGTTCGTTCTGGACCGGAACGCGTCATAACCTCATCAAGAGGTGAGTATTTGGTCCAAGTCTTGGGAGGAAGGCAGCTCTTGGCGCTCCGAAATGAGAGCGCCGCCGCAACTGAAACGCTTCTTGCCAGTCTTGCGTAATGCAAGGTGTTCGCGTTTCAGTGAAGCACATGAGCCGGACAACTGGGAAGCAAGGTCAAGTCGCCTTGCTTCTTTTTTTGTGTGCATTGAATTTTTGATTATTGCCGCATGGTTGCCGCGTCTTCAAAGTGCGGCAGGAACGGAAAGTCGTCTAGGCTCACCACCCCGCCTTCGATCAACCAGTAAATAAACGCGAAAATGATACCTGCCACGATGGTCGTGGCAATCAGCTTTGGTATCAGCCGGGGCGCAACGGGTGCACTTTCCGCTGTGCCGGGCAGTACTTCACCCGCGTCTATTTGTGTGGTGACGCCAAAAGGGAGAATCGCAAACAGAATGATCCACCAGCAGACGAAATAGATTGCGAGACCTAGTACAAGATTCATGGGTAGATTTCCTGGTATCAGGCCTGTTCCAGTTCCACCAGACATCCACAAAAGTCTTTTGGATGAAGAAACAGAACCGGTTTTCCATGGGCGCCCATTTTCGGCTCCCCATTACCCAGAACACGCAAGCCGTCCTGCACGAGTTTGTCGCGCGACGCAATGATGTCTTCGACCTCGTAGCAGATATGGTGGACACCGCCTGTTTCATTGCGCTCCATAAATTTCGCAATTGGTGAATTTTCGCCCAGCGGCTCAAGCAGTTCGATTTTTGTGTTGGGCAACTCGACAAACACCGTTGTGACCCCGTGTTCTGGCTGTGGCACAGCGTCTGACACGCGCGCGCCGAGTGTGTCACGATAGAGCGCGGCCGCCGATTCCAGGTTGGGTACGGCAATGGCAACGTGATTGAGGCGTCCGATCATGTCTGAAGCTTTGTCCTTGTTCTATATTACCGTGACCATAACACTGCAGGGTGGCTTTTTGCCCCAACAGGCGTTGACTTCAGCGCGTACCGCTCTGCGAACAGCCTCGGCCACCAGGGCGCTGTCACGGCGGCGTTGACGCGGGATTCCGTCTAGCGCGCCATGGGCCGCGTTCAAAATCAAATCAGTCATCGCAATCCCGGAACCTTCTGCGGCCCCAGACCCGGCCCCGGCCCCGGCCCCGGTATGTGTTGGCAGGCCGATAAAGGTAATCTGCGGGTCGGCAACGATCTCGCCTTTGCTGCTCATGACAATGGAAACCGCAACAGCGCCGCCGAAGGAAAGCCGCCTGCGTTCCTCAACCGGACCCTCGCCGGGTAAAACCGGTATTCGCCCATCCATATAGACGCGCCCAGACGGCGCCTCGTCAATGATCTCCGATGGGCCTGGGGCAAGACGCACCATCGTGCCGTTGCGTATGCAAACAACTGATTTGACAGACATCTGTTTAGCGAGAGCCGCATGCGCTTCAAGATGGCGGGGTTCGCCATGCATGGGGATCGCCGTCTTCGGCTGGGTCCAATTGTAAAGTTGCTCCAGCTCGCCCCGTCTGGGGTGTCCCGACACGTGAATGAGAGCATCGCTATCGGTGATGACCTCTATTTCGCGATCAACAAGCTCGTTCAGTATCCTTCCAACAGCCTTTTCGTTGCCGGGTATGGTCCGGCTGGAAAAGAGCACCCGGTCTCCCCGGGCAAATGTAACTCTTGGATGAGAGCCTGAAGCAATTCGTGCCAGGGCTGCCCTTCCCTCGCCTTGAGAGCCTGTGCACAGCGCCATAACCTTCTCGCGCGGCAAATGGCCGTAATCGTCTTCGGTAAGCAGGTCATAACCGCTTGGCAGGTGTCCCGTTTCCATCGCGACCTGTATGACCCGTTTCATGGCCCGCCCGACGATGACGATGTGCCGGTCCGCTGAAGCGGCTGCATCCATGGCGGAACGCAGCCGGGCTACATTGGAAGCAAAGGTTGTGACCGCGACACGGTGCGGGGCGCTCTCGATAAGTTCTTTCAGCGTTTTGGCCACGTCTGTCTCAGAGGGCGAGAGCCCAGGGCGTATGGCGTTTGTCGAATCGCATATGAGCGCGTCCAGGCCATCTGTTCCGATTTGCCGGAGACGCTTTTCATCCGTCGTGGCGCCGACCACTGGATTGGGATCAAGTTTCCAGTCGCTTGAGTGGAACGCCGTGCCGGCGTCGGTGCTGATAAGCAACCCGTTGCTTTCAGGTATCGAATGCGACATGTCGACGAGTTCGACATGGAAGGGGCCGATATCGAGTTTTGCCCTGCAGGGGAGTTCCTCAATGGGAATCTCTCCCTCCTTTCCTTCTTCGATCAATTTGGCCCGAAGCAGAGCGGCGGTGAATGGCGTGGCATAGAGCGGGGCTCTGAGGCGCGGCCAGAGCCTCATCACGGCCCCGAAATGATCTTCATGGGCGTGGGTTAGTATAATGCCGGCCAGATTATCCCGCTCCTCCTCGATGAAACGGATATCCGGCAAAATCAGATCGATGCCAGGTTCCTGCGGACCGGCGAAAGTGACGCCAAGGTCCACCATAAGCCAGGACCGCCTGTGCGGCGGCCCTACCCCGTACAGATACAGGTTCATGCCTATTTCACCGACACCTCCTAAGGGGAGGAAGACAAGTTCATTTGCAGACTTCGATTTGGCGGATTTGGATTTGGGCATGAATGGCGGGATGTATGGGGGTTACAATTGCGGGTGACTCATTATAGCGGGAAGACGTCGCCTGTGGTTATGCATCTTTCGGAGCCGTCGGGCAGTTCGAGCATCAATGCGCCGGTTGCGTCAATACCCAGATATACGCCTTCGAGAAGTTCATCGGCCAGTTTCACGCGAATTGGCGAGTTTTTAGTTAGAGCGCGTTCGCTCCAGGCGCTTGCGATCTCAGGGAATCCTGCCCCTGAGGCCCACACGCCCAGCCAGGAGTCGAATGCGGACACCAGCTGCTCGAGTGCGGCTTCCGGTGTAGCCTTGATGCCATGTGCAGCCAAATGGGTTGTTGGGCGCTCCGCAATGTCAGGATGCGCAGCGAGATTACCTTTATCGGCCTGCCAACACATACCGGGTCCGGGGCCGGGTCTGGCGCCGCAGAAGGTTCCGGGATTGCGATGACTGATTTGATTTTGAACGCGGCCCATGGCGCGCTAGACGGAATCCCGCGTCAACGCCGCCGTGACAGCGCC
>CAYOEI010000135.1:0-3535 GCA_964402825.1 uncultured Hyphomicrobiaceae bacterium | reverse complement strand
GTGATAGTGAGGGGCAGACCCGGCACTAAAACGCAAGCTTGTCGTGACCTTACTATTTGCTGTGTGGCTCTTGCTGGCCGGGCACGTCTCGGCGCAAGCCCTGAGCCTCCTTAACCTGTGCCAGGATTTTCTGGAGGCCGCCTAGGCCGGCGACAAAGTGCTCTTCTGCCTCCTTGATATGGTTGACAAAGGAATCCCAAAGGTCAATGCGGCGAAGACGTTCAGGGTCCGGGCCCAGTTTCTCAAGCTCTGGCAACCGGATGTGGTGGCCTAATCCCACCCCCGTCATTACGAATTCGGTGAGTTCGCGTGCATGGGTTTCCATGAACAGGCGCAGCAGTGGATGATCATCGAACGACACCGAATGTTTTGCTAGTTGGGCCAATATGAAATCTTGAAAGTGCTGCTGCAGCATATATGGGCTTTCGCCTAAGATCCGAGGCTCGTAGATCAGATCCTGCTCGGCCCGTGCGATAAGCGCGCTGGCCAGATTGTGCCGCGCGTCACCGTCCAAATTGAACGCTGATGAGGATCTGCGGGGTTCATCAGACATATTAGCGTGCCTTCTTGTGCTACTCATCGTCGGCAGACAGTAGCTTCTAGATGTTGCCGAAGGCTAGCGTGTTAGGGTCCGGGATGCGTAGCTATGCTGTGAAGAATACGACTCGGACCAGGAGCATGCAGCATTTTCACAGCGGCCTGGAGTGCGACAGCCGCCAGAGAAAGCATTCTCGCAGAATCTATCGCTTTTGATGCTGACCGAGCAATCTGTAGATAGTGTTGCGGGATACGCCGAGGCGTCGAGCTGTTTCCGCGATGTTGTAATTCGCTTCGGCATGGGCGACGAGTACACGGGCGCGCTTGAGATCCCGCAAGGTGCCCTCGGTGCCGAGGCTGCTGGATTGGTCGGCTGCCGAAATTGCGCTGGACGACCGGCGCACTTGCGAAGCTTCGATCGAACCGCCAGAAACGTTGAGGGATAACCGGGCCAACACACTCTTTAATTCGCGCATATTGCCCGGCCATGATCTTTGCGACAACAGCGCGAGTGCCTCAGGGGTGATGTCACAGGTTTCGTCAAGCGTTGTACGTAGAAGATAGGTCGCGAGCGCCTCGAAATCAGTGCGGTGGGATAACGGCGGCAATGTCACCTGGAGCATGTTAAGCCGATAGAACAAATCCCGCCGTAGGCGTCCTTCGGCAACCGCTGCATTAAGGTCGACATTGGTTGCAGAAACCAGCAGGACGTCGATCTTAGTCGGAGTACCGCCGACGGGCCGCACCGTCCAATCGTCGAGCAGGCGCAGCAGAGCTGCCTGCAATTCAACCGGCATGTCACCAATTTCATCGAGAAACAGGGTGCCACCGTCTGCCTGCTTGGCTAGCCCCACCGATCCGCCGCGCCGCGCGCCTGTAAACGCTCCATCGGCGTAACCGAACAGTTCGGCTTCGATAAGACTTGCCGGAAGTGCCGCACAGTTCACCGGAACGAATGCAGCCTTGCGCCCACTCTCGGCATGCGCACGCCGAGCCAATAGCTCCTTGCCTGTTCCGGTTTCTCCTCCGATCAAGATGGACATGCCCCTGCTCGCGGCGCGGGCGACTTGCTCGACGATATCACGGACATTGGGATCCTCAGCAATGAGAACAGGCGCCGATTGTGTACTTCGCGATGAAGAGCGTGCGTGCGCGCGAGCTCCGCGGTGATTGTCGGCGGCAACGCTGTGCAATACTCGGGAGTCGCTATTCAGGCACAATGGCTCCTGGCTAAGATCGCGAGCAAACAAGGATTCAACAAAGTTGTCGATATCGATCCCCCGGTCACGACGGTCCGTAGTGGTGTGCGCCACGTGTGCGCAGTTGCGTTGCGCAAAGATAATGATGGCCCCAAGCTCATCCTCACCTTCCGTGACGAGTTCGGTTCTGGAAATGGGCAACAGGCCTCTTAGCTTTGCCTCCCAGCGTGAAAACGGCGTGCTCCGCAGACTGGGAATGCTTAGCGGACCTATCGCATCTTTGTTCTGGCGGTTCGCGATCTTGAGTGCGTTGCTGGTGACGCAGACTATTGTTCCGCGGTGATCGACGACAATCGACTCTTCGTTCGACCAATTGCGGCGTCTGGCGCGGTAGTGGCGGACGAGCTTCCAGTGATCAAGCCTGATGGACTTGGCCATGATCGCCTGGATGTGATCGGCAGCCGCGACGGCGAAGGCCAAGCTCTGTTTGCTGAACGTACTTGCGGGACCTGATATATCGATAACGCCGAGTAATTCTCTGTCTATGGGGTGAAGAATAGGTGCGGCTGCGCAGGTCCAGCGCTGAACTTTTTCACAATAATGTTCTGCGGCATGTATCTGAATGGGCTGAGCGCAAGCAAGTGCTGTGCCGATCGCGTTCGTGCCGATGTCGGATTCCGTCCAGCAGCCACCGCGTTGGAGATGAATCTCCTTGCCTGCATCAATAGACCGGTCGTCTCCCTTGGTGTCGATGATAACTCCCGTCGAATCCGTTAAGATCATCATGGAGTTTGCATTGCTCAAGAAGCTGCCACACTTCTCCAGCGCAAGCGCGGCACACTTAGCGAGCCACACGTTATCAGAACGGTGACGGTAGGTTTCACCTTCGGAAATGAGTGGCGCGCAGTCACTGGAAGTCAATACTTGGTGGCCCTGGCAGCGCTTCCAGGACGTAACAACAGCATCTCTCAAACCCGGGGACTGGACTCCACGTTCTACAAACTTCTCCCATGCACGGCGTACCGCAATTTCTTCCATACCATCCCACAAGGTATCAATGAAATGAGGTAGTTAGATCAGCGTGTTATAGCGATTGATCTAAATCAACGAGATTATATTTCGCTGATCAGGCGTGTGTCAAGGAAGCCAACAAGTTGAGAGAATAATATGTGATCTGATTAATAGGTGAATACTACAATACTAACAAGTATAATGGCTTTGCCTTTGTGAGAAGTGTTCGTTCAACTAGGGCGGATATTGTGGTGTGTGGAGCTTAGTGAACTCCAATGCTTCATGCAGTTTTTTAGGCTCGGGGGCGACAAGGTTCGCCGCGGGATGGGCGGGCGTTCCTCATGCTCACTAATCATCGACGAGTTCACAAGTCGCTGTCTGGCTATTGTCGTAGCGAGACGCCTCACATCAGATGACGTGTTGCATTGCCTGGCTGATCTCTTCGTCACGCATGGCCCGCCCGAGCACATTCGCTCGGACGATGGGCCTCATCACGGCCCGTGCGGTGCGCGCAACTGGCTTGGACGGATCGGCGTCAAGACGCTCTACATCGAGCCCGGAAGCCCATGGGAGAACGGCTACAATGAAAGTTTCAACGGCAAGCTTCGCGACGAACTGCTCCGGCATTATGGAGCAAGCGCACCAACTGCTCCCATGGCGTTGATCTGATTGGGAACTGAAGCGCCGACTCCGTACGAAGCGAGGTTGTGTCAGCCATGCTGTGGCCCGAGAGCGGACACCGTGGGGACTCGAGGTTGGGCTTGGCTTAGGGGCCATCCCGAGACTCC
>CAYOEI010000134.1:0-2572 GCA_964402825.1 uncultured Hyphomicrobiaceae bacterium | reverse complement strand
AGCGTTCGGCCAATATTGTTGAGCAGGGAATAAAACGAGGTGCCCGCATCGCGTTGCTCCGAGGGCAGGGAAGTAAAAGCGACCGTGTTTACCGGAATGATAAAGAAGCTGAGCGCCATCCCTTGCGCGAAATTATTGGCGAGCGCGAGGTCGAGATCGATGTCCTGGGTAAAATTTGAGAATTCCCACATCGAATAGGCGGAGAGCGCCATGCCGAACAGGATGACTTTTCGCGGATCTATATATTTCAGCATGTGGCCGGTAAAGGTGGCCGCGAACATGGCGCCGGCGCCGCGCGAAGCCATGATGACGCCGCTGTCGATAATCGGATATCCACCCTGATTTTGCAGGAATGGCGGCACAAGCACGAGACTGGAGAACAGGAACACGCCGAACAGAATGCGCAGCACGATGCCGAGTACATAAAACCGGTTGCGGAAAATGGCCGGATCGACAAACGGGGTGCGCGAGGTCGCGGAATTGACTATGAACACCCATAAAGCCCCGGCCGCCGCAAGGGTGAGGATAATTATGGTTGGCGAAGAAAACCAATCCATCCGCTCGCCGCGATCGAGCACGAATTGCACCGAAGCAACAGTGATCGCCAGCGTGCAGAATCCCAGATAATTAAAGCTGCGTCTGACTGTATTGCGCTGGCGTGGAACCAGCAGGGCGATCATGGAGAAGGCAATAAGACCAAGCGGCAAATTAAGATAGAACACCCAGCGCCAGTTGAAATATTCGGTCAGATAACCGCCAAGCGTTGGGCCGAACACGGGCCCGAACATAATGCCGACGCCCCACCAGCTCATGGCGATGCTGAAATCCTCGCGCTTATAAACCGACAGCAGGGCGGATTGGGAAAGCGGAATGAGGGCCGCTCCGAACACGCCCTGGCAGAACCGGTAGATGAGAATTTCACTCAACGAGCTGGACGTGCCCGACAACATGGAAAAGACGATGAACCCGGCGATCGAGAGCAGCAGCAGAGGTTTGCGCCCGAAGATCGAGCTGATGGCGCCCCAGAACGGCGTCATGACCGCCAGCGCAATAAGATAGGATGTCAGCACCCACGCCATCTGGTCCTGAGTGGCGGACAGCGATCCCTGCATTTGCCGCAGAGCAACACTCAGCAGCGCGGTGTCGAAAACCTGGATCAGCGGCGCCATGACAAGGGCGATGGTTATCAGTTTCAGCCGCAGGCCGGATGGGTGCGTGCCCGCATCCACCTGAGCGGTCATATCAAGCCTCTGGCCCAGTTGATGGCGGCTTTTGCGAACGAAGGCATTGTGCGCTTGTGCCGGGTGTCGATCTCAACGATCACGCTCATGCCAGTGCGCAGCTTGGGTTCTCGCGAGGGATTTTTCAATGTGAACTTCACGGGCAGCCGTTGCACCACCTTGACCCAGTTGCCGGTCGCATTTTGCGGCGGCAGAAGTGAAAATACGGCGCCGGTCGCTGGGCTGATGCTCGAGACCACCGCTTCGCGGATATCATCGGGATAAGCGTCGATGCGGATCTTCGCCCGCTGCCCCACACGCACATAGGTGAGATCGGTTTCCTTGAAATTAGCGCCAACCCAGACTTCCCCGGTGCCGACCATTGAAAACACCGGATTGCCCGCGGTGATATATTCCCCTGGCTGCAAATCAAAATTCGTAACCACGCCATCCACCGGCGCGTACACTTCGGTACGCCGCAGATCGAGGGCTGCCTGGTCGCGCATGGCCTGTGCTTCGCGAACTTGCGGATGCGTGGATATGGGGAGATCAGGGTCGCCGCCGAGCTTGGCGCGCGTCTGGGCGATATCCTGCATGATGGTACTGGAATTGTCGCGTGCATTGCGCAGATTGCGCTTGGCGGTATCCAGGTTTGTCCCCGATGCAAAGCCGCGGGTGTTCAGTTTTTTCTGGCGATCATACTGCCGCACATAATAGTCCACGTCGCCTTGCGCCTGTTTGTGTTCCGCGAGTTTCTGCATGTAGAGCGCGCGCAGCACTTCAATCTCCTGACGGGCAAACATCAGGCGCGCCTCGGTTCTCTCCAGTTTGATGCGGAACGGTTCGGGGTCGATACTGAACAGCAGATGACCTTGCCGGAGAACCTGGTTTTCGCGTATGGCGACATCGCTCACACGGCCCGAAATATCCGCGCTAACGGCAATTTTTTCGGATTTGACGTACGCGTTATCCGTCTCAACGAAGCGTCCGCCGGTAAAATAGATATAGAAACCTGTGGACATGGCGACCATAGGTCCGGCGATGGACAAAAGCGTGATGCCGAACAGCCTGCGGCCGTTCTGTTTGCGCACGGGCTGCTCCGCCTTCTTTGGCCGGGCTTTCTTCGTCGCTGGCTTTTTCGCTCTAGGTGACACTGGTTAACTCTTTGGCTTTCTTTTTTGCGTTTTCGGATGATTTTTCGGCGCGCTCCAGCTCCAGCATGTTGTCTTTGATCTGAAGCAGCAGGTCTATCAGCCGCTCGCCATCGCTTTGTGTGATTCCGGCAAGCGCTTCTTTACGGGTGGTTTCGGAGAAGGCGCGCAGTCCGTCCAGAACCGGCTGCACCTTGGTGC
>CAYOEI010000133.1:0-2599 GCA_964402825.1 uncultured Hyphomicrobiaceae bacterium | reverse complement strand
GACTCGGTATAGCCTAACTCCCCCGATGATCGAAGCGATGGTATCTTCGTTCGTGATTGAGCTTCCGAAGTTTCAGACCAATGCCCACCGCCAAGCCTGTGCTAATATCGTGTCGGTTCTTACAAAACTTTTGAAAAACGTTACGCTTCCGCTCGAATCTATTCCCTCTTTTTGCCAGATAATTTCCGACCGCTTCCACCGCGCCCGGTCCCCCGAAGGAGATATGGTGGGTCAACACCTTGCGAGTTCTATGGGAGAAATTACCACCCAGCTTGTGTTGAGCTTTTTCCATTTTGCTGGGATGTCGTTGAAAGACGCTTCGCTTGGCGTACCCCGGTTTGTGGAGTTGCTTAATTTGACTAAGAAACCGACTACTGCTTCGTGTACTATTTTCACGATTAAACCTGGCAAGGGGGAAGCACAGAAAATAGCACGGTCTATTCAAGAATTTGTCCTTCAAGATATACTCGAAATTCCGCCTCAACTGTATTACGCAGGCGGCGGACCGCTTCCAGATGAAATGAAGTCGCCGGTTGATTTTAGTGAATATCCTTCTTACGTTCTGCCTTGGTGGGGGGCTCTTTCGATTCGTTTAGGAATTTTCAAATCTAAATTTGATAAATGGGTTTATAAGCTCAAGTTTAATAAGACAAAACTTATTATGTATGAACTTTCACTTTCAGAAATTATTAACAAAATTGAAATAGAAGGGTCGGGGAGGTTTATTTGTTTGGAATCGCCTTTTTCGGTTGGAGAGATTCATATTATCCCTAATATTAATGATTCAGTGGTTCAGAAACTAAGCCGGAGCATTATTCGAGGCGACTGCGTTAATGAAATGAATTATGAATTTTTTATTGTGCGCGATGTCGTTTCTCACTTTCTCAAGACGATTAAGATTCAGGGGATTTCGGGAATTGTTCAGGCTTCGGCCACTCAACATACTGGTTTAGGTGAGAATACCTTGATATGGGGGATAGAAACACTTGGGTCGAACTTATTGGGGTTGTTGGGGTCGACCTTGGTCGACCCTACGCGTACGATTTCGAATAACGTCCGAGAAATATGGGAGATTCTCGGAGTCGAAGCTGCGCGGAAGTTTTTGGTCGAAGAAATTACTCGGGTTTTGAGTTTTGATGGAAGCTATATTAATGCCCGTCACGTTCCGCTTCTTGCCGACACTATGTGCCACCGGGGGAATTTGACAGCCGTTCGGCGAGATGGGATCGCGCGGGAAGAAGTTGGGCCTATTGCTAAAGCAGCCTTTGAAACAACTATCGATAATTTGTTTACTTCGGCCGTTTTTTCTGAGCACGATGATATGGAAGGGTTTTCGGCTCGGATTATGTTCGGGCAGACTACTAAATGCGGGACGGGGGCTATTGTGGTTAATTAAATTTGAACTTATTTATAAAATAGGTTTATTTTGAATGGATGGTCAAATTGAATTGTTTCCTCTCTGTTGGAAAGGAAAATCTTAATCACATTTTAAGGCGCCCCGTAGATCGCTACGTGATCCAATCACGTAGTGATTGTTGGTGGTAGGATTCGCATCTACCATCAGCAATAGAGGTCAATAGATCACACTGGTCGCAATTCATTGCGTCTTCATCATGTACTAGTCTGTGAAGCTCTATGTTTTGAAAAGAATCGGGGAGACCGATATTTTCACACACATCATAGCTCTTAAAAAAGGAGAGAATAGGAGTTTTCTTCTCTTTTTTCCGAGAGAAGAAATAACTTTTCGTTTTCATTTTCTTATTTGTATATTTGTGTTTTACATTTTGCATAAAGCATTTGCTTTTTGAAAAATACGATCGAAAGGCGTCGCGTGTCGATATTGTTTGTTTTTCAAATTAAAATAAAAAACAAACAAGATTGTATCATTATTTTAGCAAAATAACACTTATAAGAACACTTTTCCTTCTAAAACATCTTAAAATAAGCATATTCAAAAAAAACCAGTTTCGACATCGACAGGAAATCCCCCCCCCCCCCGCCATTTTTTTTTGTATTTTACGCAAAATTACGCAAAATATTTATTTTTGATGGAAATCTATGATATCTATTATAGTGTGAATAGGAGTTACGCAAAATTACGCAAATTTACGCAAAATTACGCAAAATATTTTTAAGTTAAAATTATTATATCTGCTATAAATAATGGACACTTTCAGTTGTCAGCGTTGTGGCTATGAGAGTTTTAGAAAAACAGATTTCCTCCGACATTTAAGCCGGAAATACCCGTGTCGTCCCAAGCTTCAAGATGTTTCAGTTGAAGAACTACTTCGTAATTATTTTGGACAGAATGTTACCTTTAAAAAGTTACAAAACCCAACACAAACCCACACAAACCCACACAAACCCACACAAACCCACACAAACCCACACAAACCCACACAAATTCATGCCGATGAAATGGATCCGAAAGTATCTTTGGAGAAAACTTATCTTTGTAAGTATTGCGACCTTGAATTTTCAAGGGCTGACAGTTTAAAACGACATATGGATAAATTTTGTAAAAAGAATATCACTGGCGAGATTGAAGCCCTCGACTCTCAACTGGCTCTAAAAGAACGCCAGCTTCGTCTCCAGAAGG
>CAYOEI010000132.1:0-5224 GCA_964402825.1 uncultured Hyphomicrobiaceae bacterium | reverse complement strand
AAGCTAATCCAGTCAGGATCGGGCCTCGTACAGGCCTTCAGAAATTCCACGCCTGTCATCATCATCCCTGAGCTTTGCGCAGCCAAACTTGGAGCGGTAAGGCTGAGGGATACGACAAGGGTGGCCAGCAGGCTCTTGATGTTCATTGCTTCTCCCTCCCTAACCCATCGATGTGTGCACCATAACAGAAAGGGGCCAGCGCGAAGCTGACCCCACTAGAGAAGCGGATATTAGTTTGAATTGCTCGCTGCGGAATCATACGCCGCGAGGGCGTCCTGCTCGCCGTGGCGGCGATATTGTCCGGGGTAGTTTTCTCCGGGATCAGGTTTTTTGCGGAAGGCTTTCCCCGCCACCTCAAGCTCAGCGATCATCTCCCGGGTGCTGTTGGGCTTGGCCTCTAACTCTTCCTTCTCGGCGCTGACGCGGTCAAAGTTTGTGGCCAGCCTTTCATTACTGGCCTTAAGCTTTCTCACCTGGGATTCAAGTTCCAAAATTTTTGCCGCGTCGCTCACGCGCTGGCCTGCCGCTCGATGAAGGATTCGATTTCGTCAGCTTCCCAATAGCGAACGCCATTGATGTAGATTGGCTTGGGGAACTCAAGCTCAGGGTCCCGGTTATAGCGCCACAGGGTTTGACTTGAGATATCGCCGAGGCGGCTTTTTACGGCAGCAGATTTGAGTAGTTTTTTAAGGGGAGTTTGGGCCTCTTCTAAGAGGGCCTCTGTATCTGTTTGCGACATGTTCGCACTCCGTGTCTGTTGGAATACGAATCATGTTTTGCATGGGTGTGTGGGGTGTAGCACCACCCCCGACCTAGTACACCCTTCACTGTCTAATCGTCTTCTGGCCCCTTGCCTTCCATCCATTTGAGCGTCGCCACGCCAGGATCAGATAATCCAGGTTTGACTGGTTTTTCGCTCTTCGCGGCAGCTTTTCTATCCAGACCCGTCCCTTTCCAGCCTGCCGCCAACAGGTCTGGGGTCCAGTTCCTGATGGTGCGTTGAGTCACCTTTGCAAATCGCGCCAGATCACTTTGCGGAATATCCGAAGATAGTTTCACCATGGCAACCGCAATTCCCTTGTTCCCCACCTTCTTCTCTTCAAACGCCAACATCTTAATAGCGGCTGCATCGCCCGGATATTCGTCGATGAGAATGCGTATGAGTTCTAAAGGGAGGCCCGGAATCTGCCGGCCACGATCTTTGTAGAGAACCAGCAATACGCGCGCATATTTTTTAAGGAACACTCGCTCGCGCATAGCGTCTAAAGATTTGTTTTCCGCAATCTCAGTAAGCCTGCGATAAATAAGCTTTGCTTGACGCTCAGCTTCGGCCCAATCTCCGTCCTCAGCAATTTGGGTGGGCAAGCCCCAAGGCCCCTTTCCAAGTTTATTTGCGTATTCGAACGCGAAATAGACTAGGTAAAAACCAGCTGGTAGAGGCTGTAATTTGGATTCGATATGTTCTTTTGTGTGTTGCCGTAACTCTGCGGATCGTTCGAAAATGTCTTTTATTACCGCCCACGGGTATGGTGGAGTTGATCTTTTACCTCGGTCCCTCACGCTCACCCATGCAGCCCCACAACGCCATCAGGATAGACTAGCTTCTCGACATGCTTAGCCCATGCCTCGAAGGCTTCGCGCTGCTCGTCGAGATAGTCGTAGTGGCCGTAATGCCTCGCGGTCACGCCTTGCCGCGCATGGGCGAGACATTCCGAAATGATGTGTGGGGGCACCTTCAGGTCTTGAAGGTTCGTTCCTAATGTATGGCGGGCGGCGTGGAACGTGAAATCCGCAATGCTCGATAGTTTCCTGATACGGGTTTGTTGGTGGCTTCCAACAGTCATTGGCCTGTTGTCTAATCTGCCCGGAAAGACGTACGGATTTTCTCCCACTCTCGGGATGCCTTTGAGAATGCGGATGGCTAATGGTGGGAGAGGGAATTTGTGTCCCCTCTTACCCTTGTGCTGGTCCTCAGGCAGTTCCCAAACGCCCTCCTCCAGATCAAGACCACCCCACCGCATAGAAGCGATTTCGTTCTTTCGCTGTCCCATCACGATCAGGAGTTTCAGGTAGGATGGCCAAGGCTCGTTTAATTTGTCTGCGGCCTGCCAGAGCGCCTTTATCTCATTGTTCGACCAAAACCGGTCACGAGGTTTCTCACCGTCGAAGGGCTTATCGACTTTGTCCATCGGGTTTTGCGGCACAAGTCCTCTGCGGTAGTGCCACCGGAAAAAGACACAGAGCACTTCGTAAGTGCGGTTTGCTGCGTAGGGGCTTTTGCTCAGGCGGGTGTCCAAAGCATCGTAAACATGCTCTCCGGTGATTTGAATGACGGGCAGATCGGCCCAGCCTCTGTCGTTCCGGTCAGGCCTGCCGCTGGTGTCGAGCTTCTTGCCGGCATTCATGAGGAGCAGTTTCTGGTCCTTCCAGCGCCGTGATTTCTTTTTATCGATGGCGTATTTCTGGATGAACTCCTCAACCGCAATTTCGTAGGTGTAGTCTTGCGCAGAAATCCGCCTGGCTTTCTTATTTTTCTCTTCGACACGCGGATCAGTCCCCTCGTTCACTAGCTTCAGAATTTTTTCGGCCTTCTTACGGGCCTCAGCCAGCGTGACAACAGGCCAGCGCCCTAACGTGGCACGTCGCTGCTTGCCACCATATCGATAGAAGAAAACAAAACTCTTTGTGTCTTTGGGGGTCACTCTCAGAGCAAAGCCTGCAAGCGCCGCATCACACTGCTCAACCTGCTTTTCCGGCGTGGGGAAGCGCTTGATTACCGCTTCTGTGATTACCTTCTTGTTCATAGCCAAATGGTATCCTAGGTAACAGAAAGGTAACAAAACCGGTGCGGTTGGCCCTGTTACGGGGTGTTACACGATGTTAGAGGTTTTTGGCTGAATTACCAGGTTTGTTGCGGGGAAAAGCGGGCAAGTTGTGAGCATGTGTTAGATGCTGAAACCCGTAGTATTTTGGCTACACCCCAACATTCAAGAACTTTTCCACAATTTTTGCGCAATGCCCGTGTCAGCTCATACAAGCCTCGGCGGGCTGCCTCTTATATGCAAAGCACGACGCGCCGACAACCTTGTCCTCGCGTTACCAAATCTTGCCAGAAAACCTTGCAACGTAAAGCTGAATAAGGGTCCCGCATTTTAGCCTTAAGAATCTGCCAACCACTTTGAGGCACTATCGATTGGCGATTCGAAGGGGGAACCGCTAATGAAGGAAATGGCTTGGGCCATCATGTTTATGATTCCATGGCCCCATACCACATACAGCAAATTGGTAATCTATACATTTCCTACTGAACAGGAATGTGTGGCATCAATTCCAAGCGTAAAACGCAAGCACCGCCTGTTTTTCAAAGCTGTGTCCTGTAAGCCGATGTCTGGAAAACCCGCATAGGCTGGAAAAAAGCCATATCCGGATCAAATGTTCCGATACTCTGTGTCCTGTTTCCAGAAGCTCTGTAAACAGGCATCGGATGGTTAAGTCATCTGGGAAATAGAGAGAGTAACGTCAGGCGTTTTATGACACGCCTGGCGCATGCTATAAGTGGATGACGAACCAAATCTCACCAATAGGATGGACTCACAAATGTGGCTGTTCGACGGTACGGACGGCAAGCTCATCGTCGGCGCTTTCCTGCTGGCCTGGTACGTCGCATATAAATCACTTGGGCTGTTTTAGCATGTTCTCTCACCTTGCTTGCGGGGCCAATGGAGCGGCGCTATAACTCGCGAGGCCCCACAGGCTTAAGCATGGCGGAGTGTGGCGCAGCCTGGTAGCGCACCTCGTTCGGGACGAGGGGGTCGCAGGTTCAAATCCTGCCACTCCGACCAGCATTTTCAATAGGTTATGAAAATATCTACTCTCATTAAAGTTATTCAGTAGGCGCATAGAGCGAAGTCTGCAACGGGCTAAGGAACGTACGCTCAGCGCCGCGGATACCGATATCTGCCTGTATCCAAAAACGGACATCCATGATTCACATTTATTTCCAATTGGGAATTAACCTGCGGTGGTTCCAACAGAATTGTGCTCAGGGTAGGCTCGTTCGCAAGAGATTGCGTCAACGGTGGTGACAAGACAATTAGCATTTCGCGGGAGTGACGCGGTGAAGTGGTGGCTCGGTATGGCAACACTTGTGGTGCTGGTCACTCTGGCGGCCTTTTGGTGGGTGTTTGGCGATCCGGTGAGCAGTTCCGTAACCGATCCGGCCAGTCTGCTGACGATGGAGGAGAGATCGCGTATCGCGAACTACCACCGCCAGCTCCTGAACAATTTTGATATCGATTACCGCCTGGTGACAACCAACGCTGCTGAAGATATTGATCGATTTGCAGAGGCCGCATTCGACCGTCACGGTGTTGGCAAACTCAGCGCTCAAAGCCGTGGTCTTTTGTTGATTGTTGATCCCGCCCTTGACCAGGTTCGGTTGGAGGTCGGCTACGCTCTGGAGCCGGTCTTCACTGATGCCTTTGTGTCCTACATAGAACGTCAGCAAATGGTGCCGTTTTTCCGCTCAGGGCGGGTTGCTGATGGAATTCTGGCAACAACCGAGCTTATCGTCGAACGAGCCGACAAAGCTTCCGAAGGCGCTGCGTGGGTGCGGACGCCGATGCCGGGCAGTGGCGGCGGCGGGGCCAAAACACAGGCGCATATAGGTGCAGGCCGGCAGAAAAAGTCGTCGAAGACTGAGGTTGATTTATTTCCAGGAAACACGCCAGATGCAACGCTTGAGGCCTATGTCGCGGCCATGGCCAGACACGATGACTCGGCCGACCTCGCCATCTACACCGCCGAAACTCAGGATATGCTGCGTGGCTGGACCATAACGCCAGCCCAAATGAACAATGTGGTTCAATCCATCCGCAATTGCCCAAAGGATGCAATCCGAATCAATGAGGCGGCAGGCTTTGCCGTTGTCCGCTATTCGGTCAAGTCGCGAAAGTGTTCCCCTTTTTTCCTTCGGCACATTGGAGGGGCATGGCGTCTCGACCTGATGGCACAGCAAAAGCATATTCGCTTTAGCAACCGGAATTATTGGCACTTTGTCAGTGGTCCGCCAACGGAATTCGCATTCGCTTTTGACGACTGGGAATTTGACCGACGCGGCTTTCCGCATTGAATATCCAAGCTGAGTGACCTGCTGGGTCCGTTCCATGAGCTAGTGGATCAGGTCTGAGCGCCATGGTTCGAAAACAACGTGAAATGTTTCTAG
>CAYOEI010000131.1:0-2736 GCA_964402825.1 uncultured Hyphomicrobiaceae bacterium | reverse complement strand
TTGGCCCCCCGAAGGCTGGTTTTTCTCGCCCGCCGGACTGCGTTAAGCTCCGCTTATGGCCAACCAGGCCATAGCGCGAAGCCTGCCTTGCCGGCGGACGAGAAAAACCAGTCAAACGATCCCGTATGGTCGAAATTTGCTCTAGAGCAATTCCGGAGTGTGGTCAAACAGCCGGGTATGATCATGCATGGCATACCGGTCGGTCATACCGGCGATAAAATCGCAAACATGAGCCGCCCGCTCCTGTTTATCTGCCCCTTCCACCCTGTTGCGCCAATTCCCGGGCATAGCTTCGGGCTGACGCATATAGTGGACAAACAGCTCGCGCACGATCTGCTCCGCCCCCTCCATGAGGCGCAGCATCCTGCTCTCCCGGTAAACCCGTGTGAACAGGAACGCACGCAAATCGTCGCAAGCCTCTGTCATATCAGCCGAAAAGGCGATAATCGGCGCTGTGGCACGGCGAATATCGCCGGCGCTCTTTGGCGCAAGCGCGCTCAACCGTGCACCAGCCTCGCGCACCACGTCATCGATCATACGTGTTATCAGCCGCCGGTTTATCTCATAGATCAGGCGTGAGCCTTCAAGGTCAGGATGCAAACCGCGAACCTCGTCGATAATTCTGCCCGTCAATGTCACCCCGGCTAAATCTTCCAACGGGTAGCATCCGGCCCTGTACCCGTCATCCATGTCGTGATTGTTGTAGGCGATATCATCCGCCAGGGCCGCCACCTGCGCCTCCGCGCCCGGCCAGGTTGCCAGCTCCAAATCCTGAATGTCGTTATAGTCCTTGAGCGCACGGGCAATGCCTTTTTGCGCATGAGATCCAATCGGCTGTCCCTCCGGCCCGAGAATTGGACCATTATGCTTGGCGAGGCCTTCCAGTGTCTCCCAGGTCAAATTCAGGCCGTCGAACGCGGCGTATTTGCGCTCCAGCTTTGTGACCACGCGCAAACTCTGCCCGTTATGGTCAAACCCGCCATAGTCGGCCATGACGGCATTGAGGGCGTGCTCACCCGCATGTCCGAAGGGTGGATGGCCCAGATCATGCGCCAACGCTATGGCTTCGCTCAGCCCCTCGTTGAGTTTCAGCGTGCGCGCGATGGCCCGGGCTATTTGCGCAACTTCGATGGAATGTGTCAGACGCGAGCGGTAGTGATCGCCCTCATGGTAGATAAATACCTGGGTCTTGTGATTGAGCCTGCGAAACGCGGTGCAATGTACGATACGGTCACGGTCACGCTGAAACGGCGTGCGGGTGGGACTGGGCTCCTCGGCAAACAGCCGCCCCCGGCTGTCAGGCCCGTGCGAAGCATAGGGTGCGAGCGCATATTCTTCGCGCTCACCCGCCACTTTATTTTCTGATTTCGTCATCACGATTTGACAACCCGCTTTTGCAACATATCTATCTAGAATATAATAGTGCGTGATAAGCTATGATCCGCACAGTGAGAAAATCGAAGAATCATGACCAGCACACAGATTACCGTTTCAGACAGTGCCGCCAAGCAAATCGCGGTCATTATCGCCAATGAGGCGAAGAGGACGATGTTGCGTGTGTCTGTCGAAGGCGGCGGCTGCTCGGGCTTTCAGTACAAATTCGATCTTGTACCGGCGCGCGAAGCGGATGACCTGGCCATCGAAAAGAAGGGCATCACGGTTCTGATCGATCCTGTCTCTCAGATGTATATGGAGGGCAGCGAGATCGATTTCGCCGACGAGCTGATTGGCGCGGCTTTCAAGATAAACAATCCCAATGCAACCGCGTCCTGCGGGTGCGGAACGAGTTTTTCCATATAGCACTTCTTCATTTTTTTCTGTTGCTCTCATGAGAAAACCGCCGCCCGGGTTATCGGGCGACGGTTTTTTTGGGAGGTTAGCCCCCTTTTTGAGGGGGATATCTGGATTAGCAGTATGACCGCCAAACCCATCTGCGATGCATGTGTCCATGGCCAGCGTGCCAGTATTTGATACGTACTCTGTATGAACCACAGTTGTAACGATAGCCGCCATATCCGCCGCCATAATATGGGCCACCCCAATAACCGCCACCGCCGAAGCTGAGATTGACGCTGACGCCGGCTTTGGCGTCGGAGGTGGAGATGGTGGTGGCGCCGGCGGTGATTGCGAGCGCTGCAACGGTAGTCAGAAGGATTTTCTTAAACATTGGATTTCTCCCTGTTCTAGTGTGATGAACTCTTTTGGCATCAAGTTGCCGATACCCATCAGTCGCGCTGGGGGGCAAAAAGGTTCATCGAGCCGCGATTTTTTTAGAATTATTTTGGAAAATGGCGTTTTTCTGCGGGTTTTTGTTGAAGGATTATGTGACCTCCAGAACAGACAATCACTCTGAACAGGCGTTATTGCTAGGAAAAACCCCGCTTATATAGATAAGAAAAAGGATATTATTCCTAGAAAGTCCGATAAGGCACCAAAAAGCCCAGTTTCGTCAAGGGATGAGATTGAAGTAACCCCGGCTATGATCGAGGCGGGGATTGATGCCCTTATGGGAGTTTCAGCAGAAGATTTGACTACCGACTTTTCGATAATGCCGTCTTTAGTTCGCGAGATTTATACCGAGATGGAATATCGTCGGCCATTGCGCTCAAGGCTCGAGCCAAGCTCAACGAATGCCCAAGAACACGATTAAGGTACGTCATTGTATATTGTCTGACGGGCACCATCGTGTCGCCCTCGAATTGCAGTAATTTATTTGGCAGGCTAATAATCAATGCG
>CAYOEI010000130.1:0-3090 GCA_964402825.1 uncultured Hyphomicrobiaceae bacterium | reverse complement strand
TCGCCGCAACAAGCAAATCTGAAAGCGAAGGGGGTGGAGGTATCGACCGGGAAGAAAAGATCAGGACAAAGATTGCAGCGGTCGTCACCCAGGTCCTGCCCAACGGCAATATGGCCATCGAAGGACGGCAGGAGATTCGTGTAAATTATGAGATGCGCGAGTTGATCGTCGCCGGCGTGGTGCGTCCTGAAGACATCACGTCTACGAACACTGTTCCAATCTCCAAGATCGCCGAAGCCCGCATAAGTTATGGCGGCAAGGGGCAAATCTCGGATGTGCAGCAGCCACGCTACGGACAGCAAATTCTGGATATCCTGCTGCCCTTCTAGGGTCTGTGGACTCATAAATAGCCCCGCGCCTCTCAACCCGAAGCGCGGGGCTTTTGTTTTTAAAATCTCATGAAGTCAACATCTTAGGAACTATTCGTTCCGGTAAACCCGCTCGCGGCGTTCATGCTGCTCCTGGGCTTCGAGGCTGAGTGTGGCGACGGGGCGCGCATCGAGCCGTCTCAATCCAATAGGTTCTCCGGTCTCTTCACAATAGCCATATGTACCATCGTCAATGCGAAGCAGCGCAGCATCGATTTTTGAAATTAATTTGCGCTGGCGATCACGGGCACGAAGCTCCAGAGCCCGATCTGCTTCATCGGTAGCGCGATCCGCGATATCCGCATGCTTTTCGGACTCATCCTGAAGATTTTGCAGGGTCACCCGGTTTGAACGCAGAATATCCTCTTTCCAGGCAACGAGTTTTTCGCGGAAATAGGTCTGTTGTTTCTTGTTCATAAAAGACTCGCTATTCAAAGGCCTGTAATTTAGCGGGAGTTTCCGGGCGGTTTTCTTCTTTGATAGCGCCTTGGCATTTGACTTTGCCGCAACCTGGGGTTTTACCCCGGCTTTGGCGCTGGATTTGGCTTTTGTCTTTCGCGTCATGACATCAAGTGCTTCAGCTGAATTTCCCACATCAATCCAACAGCAGCCCCCATCGCCGGTTCTCTATAGCTGATTCTGATCAGCTAGCCAGCAACTGCGTGCCCCGTATTTACGGAACTCGTGTGGCAAGTCAAGAAAACAGAAAGGTATTAAGCGTCTTTAAAAGCGCGTTTAGCGGCGCCAGCTATCCATGTTTTACACCAAAAAGGCACTTATCCCGCGGAGCCCTTCAACTTCGCAAGCTCAACATGCGCCCGTAAATTGATCTGTTTGAGGATATCGTTCAGCTCGGGATCATTATCCTGTAATTGCTGGCGCTCTATGGTGCGCTTCAACTTTTCGAGATCAGAGATGCTGACCCGGCCTGACAGCATCCCGAGTTTGAGTTGATCCAGCAAATCAAGGATTCGGTCGCCAGTTGCAACAGCACGGCGGCGGCGGTCATCAGGCTGTTCGATTGCCTGAAGCGCCACGATCACGTCTACACCCGTCACCATGGCTGGTGCAGCCACCTCAGCGCGCGGCTGGGCTGAACTGGCGCTGGGAATCTGGAATTCGCCGCCACGTCCCCCGGCACGCGCTGGCTTTCCAGCCCCGGCCGTTGTTGTCCTGCGTGTCTGAGCTACGCGCATCGCCATCTGCCCCTATGATGAAAGCGCTTGTTTCGGAATGAATAATTCCCTGCTCATGCTTAACGATGGGTTAAAGCCGGGAAAATTTTGCCTAGCTGAGGGAAGAACTTGCTTGCTCCACGGGATAAGAGGTTTTGTCGGGTAATATTTTTATTGATAAAACAATTAGTTACACAATTTTATACTATGAAAAATCTGGCACGACTTTCGCTTTAGGTAAGTGACGGGTACAGACCCGATGACACACACCCTTTTTCAGTTGGGAACAATCTTGACCTCATATTCGAACCTATGGCCCCGCCAAGCCAACCGCACCAGAGTATGGGCAACCGCACTGCTCCTGATGCTGGCATGCGTCATCTCGTCCCTGCTTGCACCGGCACAGGCCGCTTCTCGCATCAAGGACCTGGTGGATTTCGAAGGCATTCGTGAAAATCAGCTGGTCGGATACGGTTTGGTCGTTGGTTTGAATGGAACAGGAGATTCCCTGCGTAATTCGCCTTTTACCCGCCAAAGCCTGCAGGCGATGCTTGAACGCCTGGGGATCAATACACGCGATTCGGAATTACGGACCAAAAATGTTGCAGCGGTGATGGTTACAGCCAATCTGCCGGCCTTCTCGACACAAGGGACCCGCATTGACGTGTCCGTGAGCGCCTTGGGCGACTCCGACAGCCTTCAGGGCGGCACTTTGCTGGTAACGCCGCTCCACGGCGCCGACGGCGAAGTGTATGCCGTGGGTCAGGGCTCGGTGGCCATTTCCGGCTTCACCGCCGAAGGCGAAGCCGCCACGATAACCCGGGGGGTTCCCACCGTTGGGCGTATTTCCAACGGAGCCATTGTTGAGCGGGAAATAGAATTCAGCCTGCAACATCAGCGCTCCTTACGTCTGGCGTTACGCAACCCCGACCTGACGACGGCAAAACGTATATCTACAGCCATAAACACCTTCACATCGTTCCAGATTGCATTTGCCAGCGACCCCGGCACGGTGGTTCTGAAACTCCCCAAAAGCTACAAGGGAACCCTCGTGGAAATGCTTACAGACGTGGAGCAGCTGCGCATCGAACCGGATCTGGCCGCGAAAGTTGTCATCGATGAGTCGACCGGCATCATCGTTATGGGGCGCGATGTGCGCGTCAGCACGGTCGCCATTGCCCAGGGCAACCTGACGGTGACGATTACCGAGGCTCCCCAGGTCAGCCAGCCCAATCCCTTTTCAGAAAGAGGCCGGACCGTTGTCGTGCCGCGCACGCGCGTCGCCGCCGACGATGAATCGGACAACAAGCTCGCGGTCGTCTCCGAGGGAGTAACGCTTCAGGAGCTGGTTGAAGGACTGAACGCGCTCGGCATCGGACCGCGCGACATGATTTCAATTCTACAGGCCGTCAAGGCGGCCGGCGCATTGCAAGCCGAAATCGAGGTGATGTAATGGAAGGGACACTCGCTAATGCATTGACTTCGCTGGCCAAACCTACGAGCCCCGCTTCTCTCAAAGGGGTCTCAAAGAGCGATCTGGAAGTAGA
>CAYOEI010000129.1:0-2964 GCA_964402825.1 uncultured Hyphomicrobiaceae bacterium | reverse complement strand
GCGGGCCACGGAACGGGTGCCCGCATCCGTCGCCACGATGTCCAGCGTTGCGCCGGTCAGCGCTGAGATTGGATTGAAGCAGAGATTGCCCCAGAGCTTGAGCCAGATATCGTTGCGGAGTTCCGGATTGAACCGCGGCTTCAGGCCGCCGGCCTCAAACGCCTTGATGAGCGCATTCACCCGCTCGCTTTCGCTTCGGTCAGGCTCGCCAAACCCGAATTTGTCGCCATAGATATGACGGATTACACCCGGCTCGGTGATTTCGGTCGCAGGATAGACAGTTGCGCCAATGGCGCGTTCTGGACCGATTATCCCCCACTGCTTCGCGTCAGGGTCAACACTTTGCAGCTGCAGGCCCGCATACTGCCCTTCAAATCCGTGGAAGTACCACCACGGTATGCCGTTCTGCATGGTGACGACCGCTGTGTCCGGGCCAAGAAGGGGCGTGATCCTTTCTACTGCCTGCCACGCCTGATGCGCCTTTAGAGTCACGATCACATAATCCTGTGGCCCAAGGTCCGATGGCGTGTCCGTCGCCGGCATTTTCTCGACCAGTTCCTCATCCTTGAATACGACCTTGATGCCATTCGAGTTGATCGCGTCGAGATGGGCCCCGCGCGCAATCAGCGAGACGTCGGCGCCGCCTTTCTTGAGCATCAAGCCGACGTAACCGCCGATTGCTCCGGCGCCAAAAATGCAGATTTTCATTTGTCCCCCTTAGTCCTTGATTGGCATTCTGTTTTTTTAATTGATTTCCTTACAGTTGAGCGACCAGTGGTCAGATGGTCAAGCATGTAATAAGTGGCCATTGCGACATTGTGCGCCCTTCCCTCACTCGACGCCTTTCGGGAAAATCGCTACGATAATTCAAGTTTTTTTATCATGGGGACAGCACCAATGGCCTACACGCTTGAGCAGCTTGCATCTGATATTCACCAGGCGTTGAAAGCCGATCCAGGTATCGCCGGCAAGCACACCATCTGCCAGCATGTCTCTAAAGCGCTCAGGGATGAGGACTTTGTGACCAGGCATATGCCTGATCGTGCAAAGGATGTTGACCCGCGCGAGATCCTGTATGAAGACCCCGAACTGGGCTTCTGCATCTGCGCTCATGTCTATAGCGACGCAGCATTTGGCGACCCGCACGATCATGGTTCTGGCTGGGCCGTATACGGGCAGGCCTCCGGAACTACGGAAATGACAGACTGGAAAATTGTCGAGAATGGCGGGGGCGGCAAGCCAATTCTGGTCGAACCGGAGCGAACCTATACCCTGGTGCGGGGCGATGCCCATTTCTACGATGTCGGTGCGGTGCACTCCCCCAAGCGAGACAAGCCGACCAAGCTCCTTCGCATTGAGGCCGCAAATCTCGACCACATCGAGCGCTCGAATATCAAGGCGAAATAGTTACAGGACTCAAAGCTTATCGGGGCGCGGGCACGATCGCGAACACCCCGCGCTCCTGCTCATCGAGTTGATCAACCAGTCCCACCTCCCAGGCGAGATACTGGCGGCAGGCTTCCGCATTTCCCTGATGCCGGCCGTGGGTGAAGAACAGAAAATCAATACACGCGATCTCTGCCGGTTCATCCGGCGTGGCAACCATCTTCAGCCCCGCCGCCTCCCAGTCACCAGGGCCGCCATCGAGCACCCCCGCCACCTCCATACCGGCTTCGCGCAAGTCATGTGCCGCAAGCGCCGCGACACTCGGGTCATCCGCGACCAGCATGACAGGCAAATCATGACCCGTGACCGCTGATCCGATCACCGGTCTGATCGACCAGCCCCACCTCCCATGCGAGGTACTGGCGGCAGGCTTCCGCATTTCCCTGATGCCGGCCATGGGTGAAGAAAAGAAAATCAATGCACGCGTCCTCTGCCGGGTCATCGGGCGTGGCAACCATTGCCAGCCCCGCCGCCTGCCAGTCATCAGGGCCGCCATCGAGCACGCCCGCAACGTCAATGCCGGCTTCGCGCAAGTCATGTGCCGCAAGCGCCGCAACATCCGGGTCATCGGCGACCAGAACGACAGGCAAATCATGTCCCGTGACCGCTGATCCGATTACCGGCCTGATCGACCAATGGGCGCCGGAAATATGGGACTGGCGATAACTCATGGCAGGCCGCACATCGATGAAGTGCGCATTGCCTCCCCGGATCAGCCCGGCCACTTCGTCAGGACGTACCGTTTTCAATTCCGGAATCTCTGCTGTCTGGGGTGCAGGCAAATCCATTTCAGCCAAAGCGGCTATACCACCTTCAAGCACATAGGCCTCGTGCCCCAGCTGGCGCAGCCAGCTCGCAACCATGCCCGCGCGCACGCCGTCATTGTCGGCCAGCACAATCCGCGCATTTTTCACGCCCACCCAGTGATCGGTCGCCTGGACAAGCTGACCGCCCGGCGCATGTATGCTTGGCGATACGCCATCGGTCTCGAATTCTTCGTGCGTGCGTACATCGAAGATGAAAATTGTGCGCGCCTTATCATCGAGCCAGCCAGATAGCTGGGCCGGCGCGATATAGGATGCACCACGAGCCTCGGCCAGCGCCCTTGCGCGTTTTCTTAAACTATCCAGATCGCCCCGGGTGATCTCCCGCGGGTAACGGCGCGAGGCTCCTTGCTCAAGTTCGAACCCGGCCAGGAACCAGCCTTGCGTCCCATTTTCCAGGGCCGCGACCGGGTTTGGCACGCCAAGATCGATCAATGTCTGGGCGCCGATAATGGAGCGCGTGCGGCCCGCGCAGTTGACGATGATCTGCGTTTCCGGGTCAGGCGCAATGTCGGCGATGCGCAACGCCAACTCGCCATTGGGACAGCAGATGCCGCCCGGCACATTCATCTTCTCATACTCGGCATAGGGGCGGCCGTCGACGAGCACGAAATTTTCGCCCGCATGGCTCAAGGCCTGAAGCTTTTCGCAAGTGATCCGCGGCGTATCAAGCTCATGCTCGATTAGCTCACCG
>CAYOEI010000128.1:0-3019 GCA_964402825.1 uncultured Hyphomicrobiaceae bacterium | reverse complement strand
ACCCTCTTGGTTGATCCCAGCGGACTGGTTATTGCAGCGCCTGCCTCCGGCGCAGGCAAAACGCTGGTGACGCTGGGCCTGTTGCGCGCACTGGCGCGGGGGGGAAGGAGTGTCTCTTCGGCCAAGGCCGGGCCGGATTATATCGACCCGCGGTTTCATGAAGCGGCCAGTGGACGCGCCTGTTTTAATCTCGATGGCTGGGCCATGCGCGAGGGCCTGATATCGGATCTCGCGGGTCACTGTGCGCAAGATGCCGAACTGATGCTCATTGAAGGCGTCATGGGCATGTTCGACGGGGCGGCGGGCGGGGGTGGTTCCTCCGCCGATCTGGCCGTCACGCTCAAGCTGCCGGTGGTTCTGGTGGTGGACGCCAAGTCACAAGGCCAGTCAGCGGCGGCGCTTGTGAAAGGCTTTGCCGAATTCAGGGACGACTGCCGGATTTCCGGGGTCATATTCAACCGCGTGGCCAGCACCGCCCATGCTGCCATCGTTTCAGACGCGGTGAAGCCGTTGGGCATCCCCGTTCTGGGCGCTGTGCCGGAAGACCGCGAGATTATCGTGCCTTCTCGGCATCTGGGTCTGCTTCAGGCCAGTGAACATGCAGCACTCGATATTTTCCTCGACCGGGCAGCCGACCTTCTGGAGAAGGGGGTTGATCTGGATGCTCTCGCCAGCATTTCCAGGCCAATTCAGCTTACCGGCACGACAACAAAATCTCTCCCGCCATTGGGTCAGCGCATAGCAATTGCCCGCGATAAAGCGTTTGGTTTTATCTACCCGCATCTGCTCGCCGCCTGGCGTGAAGCGGGTGCGCAGATCATGCTGTTCTCGCCGCTGGGCGATGAAGCCCCGGACAGCAGTGCTGACGCCATATACCTCCCCGGCGGCTACCCGGAACTCCATGCAGGGACACTCGCATCGAACAGCGTCTTTTTGCGAGGTCTGAAAGAGGCAGCGGAGCGAGGGAGCCTCAGCTATGGCGAGTGCGGCGGGTTCATGACCCTTGGCGAATATATCATCGATGGTGAAGGGACGCGTCACCAGATGACCGGACTGTTGCCATTGGGAACAAGCTTCGCAAAGCGCGGCCTGAAGCTCGGCTACCGGCGGCTCAAGCATACAAGCGCGCTGCCCTGGCCCGCCCATTTGCGCGGCCACGAATTTCATTATTCGACGCTGCACTGGCAAAGTGATGCAGAAGCACTTTTTGAAGCTGAAGATTCAAAAGGTAAAAAACTTGGCGGAATTGGACTGAGGCGCGGCAATGTGATGGGCTCTTACGCCCACATTATTGATATGGAAGAGAGCCCATGAGTGCAGCGCTCATGATACAGGGAACGGGGTCCGACGTTGGCAAATCGCTGATTGTCGCCGGGCTGGCGCGCGCCTTTACGCTGCGCGGTCTCACCGTGCGCCCGTTCAAGCCGCAGAACATGTCGAATAACGCAGCCGTAACGGCGGATGGCGGCGAGATTGGACGCGCTCAGGCATTACAGGCAAGAGCCTGCAACGCCCCGCCAACAACCCATATGAACCCGGTGCTGCTGAAGCCCGAAAGCGAAACCGGCGCGCAGGTCATCGTGCAGGGCAAGCGCCATAGCGCAATGAAAGCACGTGAATGGATGGCCCGGCGCATGGAGTTCATGCCAGCAGTGCTTTCCAGCTTTTCTCATCTGATCGCAGAGGCTGATCTGGTGCTCATCGAGGGTGCGGGCAGCCCGGCGGAGATCAATCTGCGGACAAGCGATATCGCCAATATGGGCTTTGCTCATGCGGCAGACGTGCCTGTTGTGCTTGTTGGCGATATTCACCGGGGGGGGGCGTCATCGCCAGCATCGTTGGTACGTTTGAGGTCATATCACCGCAAGATGCGGAACGGATTGCGGCGTTCCTGGTGAACAATTTCCACGGCGACACAAAACTGTTCGAGGACGGCGTGCGTATGCTTGAGGAGCGTACGGGGCGCCCTTGCGCGGGCGTTATTCCGCATTTCGCTGATGCATCGAGGTTGCCGGCCGAAGACGCGGTCGCGCTGGATCACGTGAAACCCGATAGAGAGGGAACAATCAAAATTGTTGTGCCCCGCCTGTCACGTATCGCTAATTTCGATGATCTGGACCCACTGTCCAGCAGCCCGGACGTGTGCGTGGAGATCGTGCAACCCGGGCATCCGCTCCCCGCAGATGCGAACCTTATATTGCTGCCAGGAACGAAATCCACCATTGGCGATCTCGAATATTTGCGCGAACAGGGCTGGGACATCGACATACTTGCCCACGCCCGGCGCGGCGGCCGCGTGCTGGGGCTGTGCGGCGGCTATCAGATGCTCGGGCGCATGGTGCATGACCCGGAAGGCTTTGAGGGGAAACCGGGCAGCGTAAAAGGTCTTGGTTTGCTGGACATTGAGACAGTGCTCACCGGCGATAAGACGCTTGAGAACGTAACCGCGACGCATATGCCAAGCGGGGAGACGCTGAACGGATACGAAATCCATCTGGGCCGCAGCGAAGGCCCTGACTGCACCAAGGCATTTGCGGAAATCTCAAACCGCAGGGACGGCGCCATCTCCCCGGACGGCCTCATTGAAGGCACATATCTGCATGGTATTTTTTCATCCGACGGGTTTCGCACAAGTTATCTCGCGCAACTCGGTGCAAAGGTGACAAAGACTCTAAGGTATGACGCGATGATCGACGCGACGCTGGATGCGCTGGGCGCGCACATGGAAGCGCATGTTGATCTTGATCTTCTGTTCAAGATCGCCAGTACACGCAATGCGGACGCCGCGCAGCGAGAGGCAATCTGATGGCTGGGCGAGACTTCGATGATGCGTTTCGCGCGGAATTTGAGGAGCTTATCAAATGGCGGCGTGACGTCCGGCGCTTCAAAAGTGACCCCGTTGAACCTGAGCTCATCACGCATCTGCTCGAATTGGCCGATCTCGCCCCTTCAGTTGGCCTCTCTCAGCCCTGGCGCTTCGTGGAGGTCAAAGATAAGGTCTCGCGCTCAGCAATTCTGG
>CAYOEI010000127.1:0-7962 GCA_964402825.1 uncultured Hyphomicrobiaceae bacterium | reverse complement strand
TTTCAGCTTCGGGAGATGGACCGGAAACTCGTCCTGCCCGGTGGCGGATGAGAGATTGAGCGCGGCAGCTTGGTTCATGGCAGCATTTCCATCTAAAAAATGTGATCCAGCAGATCAGTTGATTGCGAAGGTATCCGCGTGCCGTTGCGAGGGCCGCAGCAGGCGCGTTTACAGCTATGAGAATGTGCCTCGAAAGGATCAAACACTTTCCTGAAAGCGACGTGTTGAGCGCCTGGAACCGTCCTTTGCGAGTCGCATGCAGGCTGGCCGGTCTGGGCTGGTCGTACTCAGGCAAAAGTTAGTCGTAATCAGCTCACAAAGTGTCGGTTTGGGGGCTGCAACGGCCCAGTAAACGGGTGCAAGCTACTAGAACCAGTCGAGCATAGGCGTCCCCGCGCTGGTATTTGCTTTTGAAAGATGTGCGGAGATGGCCAGTTCGCAATCAGAAATGGAGGGGAACGTCAAATGAGCAAAGCACCCAAGGCGACCGGCTATAAGATCGGTCAGGACAATATCACGCCATTTGGACTTGATATTCACAATCCGGTTTTTCTTGTTTCTGGAATTTCGGTGGTGGCCTTTGTCTTCGTTACGCTGGCGTTTCAGGAAGGGTCCATCGCTTTTTTTGGCTGACTGCGGCCATTTTTGACATCAACATTTGACTGGTTCTTCCTTGGCGCGGCAAACATATTTGTACTGTTTTGCGTATTTCTGATGGTTACGCCCTATGGCAAGATCCGGCTCGGCGGCGCTGATGCGACACCGGATTACAACTATGCAGGCTGGTTCGCGATGCTGTTTGCCGCCGGCATGGGCATCGGACTGATGTTCTTCGGAGTGTCGGAACCTATGTCGCATTTTGCCTCGTCAATGGGCGGCACGGCGGTGGAAAATGGCGTTAGAACCGACTGGGCCCCACTCGGCGGCGCCGCCGGAGACCCGATTGCCGCCCGCAATCTGGGCATGGCGGCCACTATTTTTCACTGGGCTTTGCACCCTTGGGCGATCTATGCGGTCGTGGCTCTGGCGCTGGCGTTTTTCACCTTCAACCGCGGTTTGCCGCTCACGCTTCGTTCTGCGTTTTATCCCTTGTTCGGCGAGGCGGTGTGGGGCTGGGTTGGACATGTCATCGATACTCTTGCGGTGTTCGCCACGCTGTTCGGCATCGCCACATCGCTGGGTTTTGGCACCGAGCAGGCCCTGGCCGGTTTGAACTACCTGTTTGGCTGGGGCACCGGCCCCGTCGCCAAAGTGCTGTTGATCACGATCATCACTGCCTGCGCGTTGATTTCAGTATTGCGCGGCCTTGATGGCGGCGTGAAGATATTGTCGGAAATCAATATTGTGCTTGCCGGACTGCTGTTGCTGTTCGTCCTGATCGTCGGCCCAACGGCTGCAATAATTGAATCTATTTTCGCTGGCGGCCTCGCCTATGTGAAAGAGATTATACCGTTGTCCATGCCGTTTGGGCGCGACGACGCCAATTTCTCACAAGGCTGGACATCGTTCTACTGGGCATGGTGGATTTCATGGTCACCCTTTGTCGGCATGTTCATTGCCCGCGTGTCGCGCGGCCGCACGATACGTGAATTCGTGTTCTGCGTGATTATCATCCCGACCTTGGTTTCCATCGTCTGGATGGGCGTGTTCGGCGGGACGGCGGTCTCACAGGTGATGGCCGATGCAGCCGCACCGGTGAAGGATGCGGCACTCGAGTTGAAACTGTTTGTGATGCTCGACACCCTGCCCCTGGCGACGATCACTTCATTCCTGGGGATTATCCTGGTGCTCGTTTTCTTCGTCACTTCTTCGGACTCCGCCTCGCTGGTTATCGACACCATCACCGCCGGCGGCAAGACCGACGCTCCGACAGCGCAGCGGGTGTTCTGGTGCACGTTTGAAGGCGTGGTCGCCGCCGCGTTGCTGCTTGTTGGCGGAAAACAGGCGCTAAACGCACTGCAGGCGATGGCGGTATCGACAGGCTTTCCGTTTACCATCGTTCTGCTGGCGATGTGCGTCAGCCTCTATATGGGCCTGCGTAAGGAACTCAAAGGTTTGTAGGCATCGCGGACCAGATATCCGGCAGCCATGCGCTGCAAGCCACCACACAAAACCCCGGGCAACCGCCCGGGGTTTTTCATGGCCGCAACAATATCCCCCCGGCTCAACAGGCCCTAGCCCTTGCCCGCCACATCCACCGTGTAATTCAGCGCAAGGCGTCCGCCATCGGCATAGATCGTGGTTCCGGTGATGTAGCTCGCGTCATCGCTCGCCAGAAAAGCGGCGATGGCCGCCACTTCGGACGGCTCGCCAAAACGCCCCAGCGGCGTGCGCGATAAAATGCGGCTGGCCATGGCCTTGTCGCTCGCCACCTCTTCCAGCATCTCGGTCATTATGGAACCCGGCCCAATGGCGTTGACGCGGATGCCCTTGCCCGCAAGCGCCAGCGCCATCGCCTTGGTGAGCTGCCCAAGGCCGCCTTTCGCGACCGTATAGGCCACATGGTCGGGCAGCGCGAAGATTGCGTTCACGGACGACATGTTGATGATAACGCCTGCCGGCTTGCCCGCATCCACCTGTTCCACCATCTGGCGGGCCACCGCCTGACCCAGCAGGAATGGTCCCTTGAGGTTGGTCTTCAGAACCGCGTCAAAATCCTCTACCTCCAACTCCAGAAACGGGGCGCTGTCGAGCACTGCGGCATTGTTGATGAGGATATCGATGCGCCCATGGCGGTGAAGCGTCCCGGCGACAAGATTTCGTATATCGAGCTCATCCCCCACATTGCAGCTGATAAACTCTGCATCCGCGTCCTCCCCGGCAAGCTCCCGTGCGGCGTTTTCTCCCCCCTTTTCATCTATATCGGCCAGGATAATCTTGGCGCCATCGTGGAGAAAACGTTCCGCGCAGGCATAACCGATGCCCCGCGCGGCGCCGGTAATAATTGTGATTTTACCCTTGAGCGGCATGGCCGAGGCCTCCTCCAGATCAGTGCCGGGTCATGAATAACCCTCCCCCGCCCGGTTCATATATCCCGTCCGGCCGGGTCGTAATTCCTTAAGCTTACTACCGGTTGCAACCGTCACGCTATCGCCGCCGCCATAATATCGCCCAACTAACGGCCAGAAGTGTCCTGGGCATTGTCCTGGGGGGCTTCAAACTTGTCGAGAGGGAAGACAGGAATGAAGTTCAGAACATTATTACAGATTTTCCTGGCAACGATATTCGCGCTTGGACTGACCAGCGCAGCATCAGCGCAGGGCCAGATTTCAGCTTATGAAAAGCAGAAATACGAGCGCAACCGCAGCGCTGTCAGCATTATCAGCGGTGGCATAAACGGCACCTATATCCGTTACGCCACCGATCTCGCCAACGTACTTGACGATCTCAAGGGTAACGATATGCGCGTCCTGCCGCTGATCGGGCGCGGCGGCGGGCAGAATGTCATCGACATCCTGTTCCTGAAAGGGATCGACATGGGCTTGACCCAGCAGGATCATTTGTCCTTTTTCAAGAACCTTGATCCCAAGCTGTATGGCGATATCGATCAGCGCATCCGCTACATCACCAAGCTCTACAATTCCGAATATCATCTCGTTGCGAGCAAAAACGTGAAAAAGTTCGAGGATTTGCGGGGCAAGACGGTAAACTTCTGGAGGCCCTGGAGCGCAACCGATATCGGCTCCAAGACAATTTTCCGTCTGCTCGAAATCGACGTGAAACCGATTTACATTTCAACCGCCAAAGCGCTGGAACAAATCAAGAGCGGCGAGATCGCCGCGACCGTGCTGCTGGCCGGCGCCCCGGTGCCGGGTTTTGCCAAGTTGGGTAAAGATGACGGCCTTCATATCGTTCCGCTCAGCCAGGAAACCCTGACCAAGGAACAACATGCAAAATTGCTCGAGGTGTTTCTGCCTACAAGGCTGACCAGCAAGCAATATCCAAACATCATTCCTGAAGGCCAGGTGGTTCCGTCCTTTGCCAGTGGCGTTGTGCTGGCGGTTTACAACTGGAAGGAAGGGTCCAAGCGCTACAACAAGGTGGCCCGTTTCGTTGACAAGTTTTTCTCCAACTTTGAAAAGCTGCAGAAACCTCCTCGTCATCCTAAATGGAAGGAAGTCAATCTGGCCACGAAAATCCCTGGCTGGACACGCTTCAAGGCCGCTGAAGACTGGTTGCAGAATGCAAAACCGGGTCCGACAAAAAGAAACCAGGCATTTGCCGCTTTTTTAAAGGATTCAGGCCGCGGTAAGATCAGCCCTCGGGAGAAAAAGGTTCTGTTCGGAAAATTCTCCGAATGGTGGCTCACTCAGCGCCAGTAGCGACCTGAACTCAAGGTTTGAAGAGTGAGGGGGACCGGTTCGGGATAACGGACGGTCCCTCTCATTTATTTTGAGCCCCCGATTTTCTTCAAAAATGCGCTGAACCACCCCTACCTCGGAAAGCCCCGCGCCTTGAGCACATCCGCTATCTCATCGAGGATCGCCGGATCATCGATGGTCGCGGGCATTTTATACTCCTCGCCATCGGCGATCTTGCGCATGGTGCCACGCAAAATTTTGCCTGAACGCGTCTTGGGCAGGCGCACTACAGACAATGCAATCTTGAAAGAGGCCACGGGGCCGATCTTTTCGCGCACCAGAGCAATGGCTTCTTTTTCGATCTCTTCAACGGGCCGGTTAACGCCTGCGCTCAGAACGAAGAAACCGGCCGGAAGTTGACCCTTGAGTTTGTCGGCGATGCCGATAACGGCGCATTCGGCGATATCGGGGTGCATCGCAAGCACTTCCTCCATGCCGCCGGTTGAGAGCCTGTGCCCGGCGACATTGATGATGTCGTCGGTTCGGGCCATGACATAAATATAGCCATCTTCGTCCATGTAGCCCGCATCGGCGGTGTTGTAGTACCCCTCATATGCGGACAGATAGCTTTCGCGGCATCGCTCGTCATTGTTCCACAGCGTCGTGAAACAGCCCGGCGGCAGCGGCAGCGGCATGGCAATAGCCCCGGACTCCCCGCGCGGCACCTCTTCGCCGCGCTCATTGAGCACCTGCAATCCATAGCCCGGCATGGGAACTGTCGCAGAGCCATGCTTGACCGGCAGCGTGCCCAGACCAACCGGGTTGGCGGCAATGGCCCAGCCGGTTTCGGTCTGCCACCAGTGATCGAGCACCGGCACGCCGAGCTGTTTCTCCGCCCATTCGAGCGTGTCCGGGTCGGCCCGCTCCCCGGCCAGGAAGAGCGTGCGGAACTTCGACAAATCATATTTCCTGATCAGATCGCCCTTGGGGTCTTCTCTCTTGATCGCCCGGAACGCTGTCGGCGCGGTAAAAAGCGCGGCAACCTTGTGATCGGCGATAACACGCCAGAAAACGCCTGCATCCGGCGTTCCCACCGGCTTGCCCTCGAACAGAATAGTCGTATTACCGTGCAGCAGCGGGGCGTAGACAATGTAGGAGTGCCCCACCACCCAACCGACATCCGACGCAGCCCAGAAGACTTCTCCTGGATCAACGCCGTAGAGATTCTTCATGGTCCAGTAAAGCGCCACCATATGCCCGCCATTGTCGCGCACCACACCCTTTGGCTCTCCGGTCGTGCCCGAGGTGTAGAGGATATAGAGCGGGTCGGTGGCGGCCACCGTTACGCATTCGGCTCGCCTGCCTTCTGCTTTCGCCGCATCAACGAGTGCTTTCCAGTCATGGTCACGGCCCTCGATCATGGTGGCGGTTGCCTGCTCGCGCTGAGCGATCACACAGGCGCTGGGTTTGAAGCTCGATAACTCGATCGCCTCGTCAAGCAGGGGTTTGTATTCTATCACCCGGCCCGGCTCTATACCGCAGGATGCAGTGACGATTACTTTTGGTTTGGAATCGTCGATGCGGGTCGCAAGTTCCGCCGCGGCGAACCCGCCGAACACAACCGAATGGATTGCCCCGATCCGTGCGCAGGCCAGCGTCGAAATCGCCGCTTCCGGGATCATTGGTATGTAGATGATCACGCGGTCGCCTTTTTCCACGCCCAGCTCCTGCAGACCCGCGGCGAAGAGAGCCACTTCGTCCAGCAGCTCGGCATAGGTATATATCTTAGTACTGCCGGTGACCGGGCTGTCATAAATCAGCGCTGCCTGATCGCCCCGGCCGCGTTCCACATGGCGGTCGAGGCAGTTGTAACAGGTGTTGCATTGCGCCCCGGCAAACCAGTGGCCGTAAACGCCGGCATCGGGATCAAAAATCTTGTCCGCGGGTTTTACCCAGTCAATGTCTTCCGCCGCTGTTTCCCAGAACCCTTCCGGGTCCTGCTGCCAACCTTCATAAACTTCCCTGTAGCGGCTCGCCATGACGCCCTCCCGTAAACCTGATGCAGCCCGAGCACATATGCGCAATCCGGTATGCTCTTTTGTAAAGGGTTCCATTTTTGCTCGACAGGGGCAAGGCGACAAGTGACACAGGCGGCTTTCACACACGCTCAATGATGGGCTAAGAAGGGGTAAAGTTTAATTCTCATCCCGCCTCCCGCACGTAGCCCGCCATGATAACCGACCCGCTGTTCTATGCCATCGCCATACCCGCCATCTTTCTCGTAGGGCTGGCAAAGGGCGGTTTTGTCGGGCCGCTCGCCATGCTGGGCGTGCCGCTTTTGGCGCTGGTGATCTCTCCGGTACAGGCCGCCGGCATCCTGCTGCCGATCCTGATCGCCATGGATGTCTTCGCCCTGTGGGCATATCGCGGCGTTTATGATTTGAGAAATCTGAAAATCATGCTCCCCGCAGCCCTCATGGGCATCACCATCGGCTGGCTGACCGCCGCCTATGTGTCGGATGCCCATGTGAGGCTCATTGTCGGCGTTGTCGCCATTCTTTTTACCCTCGATTACTGGATTGGATGGCGGGGCGCACGCACGCCGGGGCCTAGTATCGCCAAGGGAGGCTTCTGGTGCACCATCGCCGGGTTCACCTCATTCGTCTCCCACGCCGGGGGGCCGCCGGTACAGATGTATCTGCTGCCGCAACGGCTGGAGCCCCGGCTTTTCGTCGGCACGAATGTAATTTTCTTCACCGTCGTGAACTGGCTGAAAGTCCTGCCCTATCTGGCGCTCGGCCAGCTTGGGCTTGATAATCTCGCCACCTCCGCGGTGCTTTCACCGCTTGCGCCGATATCCATTCTCACCGGCGCCTGGCTGGTGAAAAAGCTGAATGTGGATTTGTTCTACCGCCTCGCCTACATCATGATTTTCGTGATTTCTCTCAAACTCATCTGGGATGGGTTGAGTGCAATATTCGTCCTGTAACACCCGCCGGTTGAAACACCACACGCACAGCGATAGTTTGGGCAGTAATCCTTGGTTTTTTGGAAAAAAGCGCGTTATGGCAAAATCCCCTTTTGAGACCGACCTAGACAAGAACCCGGCTAACTATCAACCACTGACGCCAATCACCTTCCTTGAGCGCTCGGCGCGCACCTTCCCCGACCGCACGGCTATCATTCACGGCACTGCCCGCACGTCCTATCGCGCGTTCTATGCGCGCGCCCGCAAGCTGGCCAGCGCCCTCACCAAGCGCGGCATCGGCAAGAGCGATACCGTTTCGGTGATGCTGTCGAATACCCCGCCCATGCTGGAGGCCCATTACGGCGTGCCGATGACCGGCGGCGTGCTGCATGCCATGAACACCCGCCTCGACGCCGCCATCATCGCCTATCAGCTCGATCATGCCGAGACGAAAATCCTCATTATCGATCGCGAGTTTACAGCAATCATGAAAGAGGCCCTGAACCTCGCATCAGTGAATCCCTTCGTCATCGACTATGACGACCCGGAGTTCGCGCAGGACGGCGAGATGATCGGTGAGATTGAGTATGAGGATTTTATCGCCGATGGCGACCCGGAGTTTTCGTGGACGCCGCCGGAAGACGAGTGGGATTCCATATCGCTCAACTACACCAGCGGCACCACCGGCAACCC
>CAYOEI010000126.1:0-4758 GCA_964402825.1 uncultured Hyphomicrobiaceae bacterium | reverse complement strand
TATATCGTGCAAAGTGCCACGGTCGAGCGATCAGCCGGGCGCTGCGTACACTCTAAGCCGAATGGCTGCTTCTGGCACAAAGCAGACATTTGATGCAGTGCGGAATAATGTCCGCTTTTGGGGGTAAAGCGGACATTGTGAGCATAGGCGATTTATGTCTGCTTATGACCCAAAGGGGACATCATTCCATTCCCGTTCTACCGAAAGAAACGAAGGCTGATGTCCGCTTCGGGTCATAAGCAGACATTAGGCAGGGTAGCGTTTTATGTCTGCTTTACCCCCGAAAGCAGACATTATTCCGCACTGCATCAAATGTCTGCTTTGTGCCAGAAGCAGACATAAAACGCGATCATGCAAAATATCGGTTGGTCAACTGCATGCCCAGACTATGCCGTTCTTCCGGATGTCGTTGGAGATCATTTTGCATAGGTGTCATAACTCCAGGGTGTCTGTCTCAACCGGTCTGTGTTGCTGGCTAGACCAGATCGGCATCGGTGATGATTTCGACGAGCGCAGGTCCTTTGTGTCCAAGCGCCTCCTCAATGGATTTTTCGAGAGCACTGGCCTCCGTGACCTTCACCCCGTGGCCGCCGCATAAACGCGCATAGGTGGCGAATGGGGGATTGTGCAGATTGGTCTCCCACACCGGCCATTCCCCGGCGCGTTGTTCCTTGGAGATCTTTCCGAGCTCGGAGTTGTTGAGTAGGATATGGGTAATATCCATCCCGTATTTGACGGCAGTTGTGAAATCCATCGGATATTGCCCAAAGCCACCATCACCGGAAATGGAAATGACCTTGCGTCCAGCAAATTCTTCGAAATCCTGGGTCGCCGCCCAGGCCCCCATGGCAGCGGGAAACCCGAATCCGATTGAGCCGAGATAGCCGGACATCAGTACGCGCTGACCCTTGGTCTCGAAATAGCGGCCAAACGAATAGGTGTTGTTGCCGACATCCACAGCAATGATCGCGTCGTCAGGGCACAGCTTGGACAACACCTTGAAGATGGCGGCGGAATGGATGCCACTTCCATGATCTTCCGCAAGGCGGGACTCCTTCTCCTCCCGCCATATGCGCCAGCGATCCTTAAGCTCGCCGAGCTGATCAGCGGCATCTTTCGCTCTCGTAATAGTTGGCATTACGGCATCACAAAAAGCACCGATTTCACCCCATACGGGGAGCGTAACGGCGTGGAATTTTCCAAGCTGCATACGTTCAAAATCGACCTGGATAATTGGCAGTGATTTCTCAATTCCGGTGTGATTGGAGAAGGACGATCCCAGCGCGATAAGGAGATCGGCCTCATTCATGAACCAGCTTGCGATAGGCGTTCCGGAGCGCCCAAGAACGCCTGCGGCATTGGGATGGGTGTCGGCAATGAAGCCCTTTGCCTTGAATGTCGTCAGTACCGGTGCGCCGAGTTTTTCGGCAAGAGCTGTGACTGCAGCCCTCGCATCTACCGCACCGTAGCCCATTACGATGATGGGCCGTTTTGCGGCGTTGATCATCTCGACTGCTTTGTCGAGATCCTCTTGTGACGGTAAGACGACCGAGCCGCCGGTCCGCCCATCGGGTTTGCCAGCTGGGGCATCGCTGGGCAGCGTCTGGATATCGTCAGGGAAGATGAGGTGGGCGACGTCGCGCTCCACGATCGCAGTCTTGCAGGCCAGCGACATCAACTCTGCATGGTCGGAGGTGCTCAATACCAGCTGCGAGAAGCGAGTCACGGCATGAAATGCCGATTTAAGATCGATGTCCTGAAACGCGCCCGGACCAAATACCTGCGTTTGCACCTGACCTGTGAGTGCCAGCACCGGCGCCCGGTCCACTTTTGCATCCCAAAGGCCGGTTAACAGATTGGTTGCACCAGGCCCTGCGATAGTGAGACACGCGGCAGGCTTGCCGGTGAGCTTGCCATAGGCGGACGCAGCAAAAGCGGCGGCACCCTCATGGCGCACCCCGATATAGCCGATTTCGCCGGCCTCACTGCGCAGGCGAATGGCGTCGGCGAGTCCAAGGTTGGAATGGCCAACCATGCCAAACACACGCTTGACGCCCCAGTTGACCATTGTCTCGGCGACAACGTCTGTGGTTGTGCGCTCGCGTTCGGGCTCTGGCTCAAGGCCGACGAAAATCTTGTTGTCGCGGATTCTAATCGGGTAAAGCGTCTGACCCGTATCTTCATGGCCGCCGGGTGGTGCGCCGGTCAGAGGATGGAAGTCCCAGCCATGCCACGGACAGCGAATCCAGCATTTGCCGTCACTCCCCTTTTCGATGGAACCCTCACCAAGAGGCCCGCCCTGGTGTGGACAGTGATTGTCCATTGCGGACCACTGTCCGTCAAAATGCGACAGGCATATGGAGATAGTGCGTGCCGTCACCGTTTTTACACGTCCCTCGGGCAGGTCATCCACATGTCCGACACCGATCCAGTTCAGCTTTTGCTCACTCATGGTATTTCCCTAAATATTTCAGTTCCCCGGTTGACTGATGCCACCGAACGCCACGCCAGAGAGCTCCGCCATGTTCTTCTGCCATGTAGTCAGATCATCGATATTGAATTTGGATAGATGATCGTGCCCGCAGCCGCGCGCCATGACCTGCATGAGCTCTACCGAAGCATCAAAGAAATTTTTCAGCTGCCGGGCTGATTTCTCGACCACAATACGGGAGACGAGATGCGGCTTTTGCGTTGCGATGCCGACTGGGCAATTGTTTGTGTGGCAGGCTCGCATGGCAATGCAGCCGATCGCCTGCATCGCGGAGTTGGACAACGCGATCGCATCGGCTCCGAGTGCTAGTGCCTTGATGAAGTCGGCGGGCTTGCGCAGACCGCCGGTGATAACAAGCGTAATATTTTCAACGTCAGAGATGTCGAGATGCCTGCGAGCGCGAGCCAGGGCCGGGATCGTTGGAACTGAAATATTATCACGGAAGATAATGGGAGCCGCACCGGTGCCGCCGCCCCGTCCATCAAGAATGATGTAGTCAACACCAACCTCCAGAGCCGCATCTATATCCTTTTCGATATGCTGCGCGGAGAGCTTGTAGCCGATCGGTATGCCGCCGGTACGATCGCGCACCTCATCGGCGAAGTCTCGGATCTGGCTCACGTCCGTCCAATCGGGAAACCGGGACGGAGAGATCGCTGCCTCACCTTCCTTCAATCCTCGAACCTCGGCGATCTTTCCCTTAACCTTTGCCCCAGGCAGATGTCCGCCCGTTCCGGTCTTGGCGCCCTGACCTCCCTTAAAGTGAAACGCCTGAACTTTTGAAAGCTTGTCCCAATCGAAACCAAAACGCGCCGAAGCCAGCTCATAAAAATAGCGGGAGTTGGCTTCCTGTTCTCCGGGCAGCATACCACCTTCGCCGGAACAGATGCCGGTACCGGCAAGTTCCGCACCTCTGGCAAGGGCAACCTTCGCCGGTTCAGACAATGCGCCAAAGCTCATGTCAGAGACCAGAAGCGGGATATCCAGTTTCAATGGTTTTTGTGCATTGGCCCCGATCACCACGTCCGTTCCCACCGGATGATCATCGAGCAATGGAGGCCGATGCAGCTGTGCGGCCAGCAGCTGAATATCATCCCACAAGGGCAGCTGGTCGCGCGGCACACCCATCGCCGCCACCTCACCGTGATGGCCTGTTTTGGAAAGACCCTCGCGAGCATATTTCTGAATCAAGCCAGTGAGCGGCTCTTCCGGTGTTCCGTGGCTCGTATCGGCATAGAGGCCGAGATATTCACCGCGTTGGAATGGCTGAGGGTTCTCAAGCGCCCATGCGTTTATCTCGTCTGCGTCAACCCGGACTTCACCATCTTCAACCCACGTGGAAAATTTCTGAAGCGCCTCGCTGTTGGCATACTCGGACACACCGGTATCGAGCCGGTAATCCCAGGAGTGAACGCCGCAGACAAGATTGTCGCCGCTTACAAAGCCGTCCGACATGAGCGCGCCGCGATGAAGACAGCGACCATAAAATATCGAGACATCGTCATCGAACCTGACAACAACCAGATCCACCTCACCAACCAGAGCGTATGCGGGTTTCCGATCTTTCAACTCATTAAATTTTGCGACTGAAACTTTGTTCATGGGGCTCCCCGTTTTCGGTATCCATTCACGACTGATTTCCTCTTGTGACGAGTGATTTGGCAGAGTTCTCGATTTCCTCAGCCTCCGGACATTCGCCCATTTTGCAAACCGCCGCAGCATACCATTTCGCGGCTTGTGCTTTACTTGTACTTTAGCGAACCGTCGCATATTCGCACCAAACTTCGAGGTGATTTTTTGAAACTGCTACTCAGGTTTTGGCGAAGGACAATGTTGATGTTAGTCCTGTGCACCTCGGTAAGCGGTCGTAAATCAGTGAAACCTGGAATGGCCGCTTCGTGCTAGGAGCGGACGTAAAGCGGCGCCGACGCCACATACAATGACGCCGGCTCCAAAGTCTGATTTTCATGAATAAGTGGAAGTCAATGTAGCACAAAAGCCATGCGCCTTATTGATCTTGTGTTCATTTCAGCTTGGTTACTTAAGGCCGAGCATCTTCTTCGCTTTGCCAAGGGTTTTGATGGAATCAGAGTGTTTGCCAGCCTTGTGCTGCTCCTCGCCGGTCTTGCGAAACGCCATAACCTTGGTCTTGTCTGTGGCGCTCAGTTGCGAAGTTGGCAGTGCCTCATCGATGGCCATCATATCATTGGGACATTGGGAAGCAAAAACCGGAGTCGCGAACCCAATAGCGAGAGCAGTTATGATCA
>CAYOEI010000125.1:0-3299 GCA_964402825.1 uncultured Hyphomicrobiaceae bacterium | reverse complement strand
GTCCCTACGACTTCGCACGGTATTGAAGCTGTCACCGACATGAGTTTTATGTTCATGATTGCGTCGTCGTTCAACCAGCCCATCGGCGGCTGGGATACCTCCAGCGTCACCGACATGGGCGTGATGTTCATCGGTGCGTCGTCGTTCAACCAGCCCATCGGCGGCTGGGACACCTCCAGCGTTACCGGCATGAGCGGGATGTTCGGCTTTGCGGAATTGTTCAACCAGCCCATCGGCGGCTGGGACACCTCCAGCGTCACCAACATGGGCGGGATGTTCAACGGTGCAAACGCGTTCAACGCGAACATCGGCAGCTGGGATACTTCCGCCGTCACCGCCATGACATTTATGTTCGATCAGGCGTCATCGTTCAACCAGGACATCGGCAGCTGGGATACTTCCGCTGTCACCGACATGAACTGGATGTTCAGAGAGGCGTCGTCGTTCAACCAAGACCTGTCCGGATGGTGCGTCACGAATATTCCATCTGAGCCGACAGATTTCGACACCAACGCCACCAGTTGGGTACTGCCGCAGCCCATCTGGGGAACCTGTCCTCCGGCTTTCATAACGACTTGGGATACCAGCCTCGGTTTCGGTACAACCGTTACCCTGGCACTGGCAGGTACGGTGAACGCAACCATCGACTGGGGTGACGGCAGCGCGGTAGAAGATGTAAACACTCCGGGTCCTCATGTGCATGACTACGGTGTTGACGGCATCTATACCGTCTCGGTTTCTGGAAATGTAACGGCGTACAATAGCTTTGACAACGGCGGCAGTACTTCCGAGCGCGATAAACTGGTGAGCGTCGATAACTGGGGGCAACTGGGTTTTACCAGCTTATCAGTTGGGTTCTATGAGTGCTCGAACCTTGTTTCAGTCCCAACGACTTCGGACGGGATTGAAGCTGTCACCAACATGCACTCTATGTTCCTCTTTGCGTCGTCGTTCAACCAGGACATTAGCGGTTGGGATACCTCCAGCGTCACCAACATGGGCGGGATGTTCGTCGCAGCGTCGTCGTTCGACCAGCCCATCGGTAGCTGGGACACCTCCAGCGTCACCAACATGAACTCGATGTTCGCAGTGTCGTCATTCAACCAGGATATCGGCAGCTGGGATACCTCCGCCGTCACCGATATGGGCTCGATGTTCGTGAAGGCGTGGGTATTCAACCAGCCCATAGGCAGCTGGAATACCTCCGCCGTCACCGACATGTACGATATGTTCCAAACTGCGTCGTCATTCAACCAGGACATCAGCGGCTGGGACACCTCCAGCGTCACCGACATGTACGGGATGTTCCAATCTGCGTTGGCGTTCAACCAGGATTTATCCGGATGGTGCGTTACATTAATTCCTTCTGAACCGACCCAATTCGATAACGACGCTACCAGTTGGACTCTACCAAATTCACGACCCATCTGGGGAACCTGCCCCTGATAAAAACGAGTTTTTGAGTGGGAATGCGTTGTTGAGATGAGTTTTTTTAGTTTTAACCTGCGGTAAAACTACCAAACCACCTCCACCTCACCACCACCTTCCTCTCCTTGCGGCTCCTGCTCCATAATCCTCTCCATAACCTGACACGCCTCAATCTGGTTAGCATCTGAATTTTTCAAGTAGTACTGCTCAGTAACCCTGATTGAAGAATGACCCATAAATTGTTTCAGTGTCACTGGAGGTGGTTCATCTTTTGCAAGGGAGCGACTGTAGAAATACCCATTGATACTAGCCTGTAAGAGTTTGACAGCCTGTTCTTGCCCTTTTATCTTTGATAAACAGGTTATATTTGTAGAGTATGTATCAGTACCAATATTGACTTTGATTTCATCCACGCAATTACACCTCTTCCCCAACTATCTCAAAAAATCCACTACAGTCCCAGTCATCAACACTACCAACACATATGCCATAAGTTTCATACTTAAATCCTACTTTTTCAGTCTCAATTAACCTCAACCTATCATCTTCTGATAACTCAAAAAAAGGTAATAACATTTTAAGAACCAGTTCTTGTAGTACTTCTTTTGAATGTGCTTGAATAGTCCCTTCTATATTGAGTTCTGTGTCTGTATTTCCCACTTCTGATAATTTAATCTTGTATTTCGCCATAAATAACATGTCTCCAACTGCTATTATACAAGCAACTCCATTACTGCAACCAAATTTACGTGACCAAAATTACGGGACAGTTAGTAACGCGATTAAGGCTTAAAGTCCATAAAAAAAGTGGGAAATATGGAATTTGGAATATAAAGATATATACTGCTGGTGCTTATGTTAAATATTTTGAATATCTCAAGCTGAGATCTGCATGCAGATATTGTTAAATAGGCTGCAAATTCAGATTTTGAATATTTACCAGGGAGAGTTCCCTGTTAGTGAGGTGTCGATAGAGATTTATTCTGCGATGTAGTTATTCCCACCAGATTTTGAAAATGAGTTTTTAAAAGTACCACTGCTTTTTGAAAAGTATTTGAAGCAGTATGAAGAAATGTGAATGAGCAAAGCCCGCCCTCCTACCCCTTTTACCTAGGTAAAAAAGTGAAAAATACTGTTCCTTAAAATGCTTTTATTTCCGGAATTATTTTTGAAGTGGGACTTTTGAAATATGGGTTTTATCGGTTTTGTTGCAATATTACTTTGCGTTGTATTTCCTTGGATAATCCCAGTACTGATTCTCATTGGATTTGTAATCTGGGGGTTTGCTGTTTATCCGGTTTTGACATCCGTGATTTTAGGTGGAGTAGTAGTGATGGGTATATTGAGTTTAATTTGTGATGTCATCGGAAGGTGGCGTAGTTTGAGATAGGTGTAATATTATATCTATGTTGGTTCAGGGGAAATAGTTGTGCCACTGATGAAATACGAAATCTTGCATCGTTTTTGGCAGGAGTTGTGGTGGTGGGGATGTTCAGAGAATGAGTTTCTGGGACGTTTTTGTATAATATGAAAAAAGGTAGGGTGTTTCTTGTTCTTCTCATAGGGAATCAGGGACGGTATATAGGAAAATGGAAGCATAATAAGTCGAAAATATTGTATGATTTTACATAACTTCATATAGTGTAAGTGGATATATATTCCTCTTTTAAAAAGATTTTAGTTGACATCATTATAGCACCAGGGTAGATTGATACCATAGTCCTTGTGGGTTAGAGAGCAGAAAGAATTCCTCAGGGACGGGATTTTTGTAGATACATTTTAGATAGTAAGAAGTAATTGAAACGCAGAGAGAGAGTCGGCGTTACATGCCTGTTGGTATGTATGTGCTGGTTTTCTCTCTGCGTTTTTTT
>CAYOEI010000124.1:0-10549 GCA_964402825.1 uncultured Hyphomicrobiaceae bacterium | reverse complement strand
CAACCAGGAGTGGATACTCACTGATACCTATCCCGATGACAAGACCAATGAGAGGGCCTTGATCCTTTACAATGTGGGGAGCGACCAGCGCTACGATATTGGTTACTTCACCTGCAACCCGGATCTGGGCAAAGACAATCGATGCGATCTGCATCCAAGATGGAGTCCGGACGGCGCACAGGTCTGCATCGACTCGGTGCATGAGTTGGAGAGGCAGATATACATTGTCGACGTCACGCAGGTTGTAAGGCCAATGCAGCCTGCAACTTCAGGCGAGGGCGATCTTCCCTTATCAAATCCCAAGAGACCGAAGGCGCTTTGAGTTATCAGCCGCCTCGAACGCATTGCTAATTTTTTTTGACAACGATCTTACGTCTTGACATCACGGCAATAGATATGAGCACATACTGGTATGCCAGTGGTATCTCAGCTAGAGCGCGAGCGCGCATATGACAGCCTGATAAGGCTTCTTCTTGGCGGCGGCTTCGGGCCGGGGCAGCCGCTTTCTGAGCGAGGGCTAGCCAAACAGCTGGGAATCGGACGCACGCCAGTACGCGAGGCATTGCGTGATCTTGAGCGCTGCGGTCTGGTGGAAGTGCTCCCGGCGCGCGGGACATTCGTGAAGAGACCGTCATTGGCTGATTTGCAGGAAATTTACGAAATCCGTTATGCCTTGGAAGGGATGGCTGCCTTTTCAGCGGCCAAGCGCGGCGCCACGCCTGAGCTTTTGGAATACAAAAAGAAATTTGAAAAACTGGCGCGAAATCCCGAAACCACCAGTGCAGCCGAAATTGACGAGCTGGGCACCCAATTTCATTTGAAAATTATAGAGGCCACCGGCAACAAAACCCTCTTGAAGTTGTTCAAGCAATTTCGGCTGCCGTTTCTCCTTGAGGGTGGTCTTGTCAGCGCCTCGCGCGTTACCGTCGTTCAGCAACTTGTCGATGAGCATATGAGGATACTCAATGCGATCGTTGCGGGCGATGCATCAAAAGCACAGCGGCTGATGTGTGAACATCTCACCACAGGCTGGCGTATGAGACTGGCAATGTACAATTCACTTGACGAATTCGAGCCAATTGCAATGGCTGAAATAGATTGAGGTAAGTCAGGAATTAAGGAAATTCCGGTGCGGGATCGCGCGGATAATAAGGGTCGGTGCAGACAAGGCGAAGAAACAGAAGAAGCTGCGCGATCGTATATTTATGAACCACAATAAAGGGAGAGAAGTGATGAAAAAGGACTCCAAGCTATCATTACTGCCCATGCTTGCGTCAGTTGCGGCATTGGCATTGCTGCCAGTTAGCCCGGTACAAGCCGCAGAGGGCCCAACCCTCAAAAAGGTCAAGGCGCGCGGCCAAGTCGTGTGCGGCGTTCATCAGGGACGCTATGGTTTTGCCACCGCCGACAGTCAGGGCAAATATGTCGGTCTCGATGTTGACTATTGCCGCGCGGTCGCCGCCGCGGTTCTGGGCGACGCCAAGAAGGTCAAATATATTCCGGTTTCCAGCGTGACGCGTTTCCCCGCGCTTCAGTCAGGTGAGATCGACATGTTGTCGCGCACCACCACCATCACGCTGACGCGCGATTCCTCGCTCGGTCTGAATTTCGGTCCGCCGACCTTTTATACCGGCACCGGCTTCATGATCCGCAAAAGCGCCAATGTCACCAAGATTGACGGCATGGGCGGCGCGACGATCTGTGTTGTGCCTGGTTCAACCACCGAGAAAAACATTGCCGCCCTGTTCAAATCGAAGGGCATGAAATACACGCCCGTCGTTATTGAAAACCAGAAAGAGATGGTCGGCGCCTATTTTTCGGGGCGTTGCGATGTCATGGCCATGGACCAGGCCGGTCTTCCCGGCCATCGCCAGTTTGACGCCAAGACCCCTGGGGATCACCTGATCCTGGAGGGTGTGTTTTCCAAGGAGCCCTTGGCGATCGGTGTGCGTCAGGGCGATGACCAGTGGTACGACATCATCAAGTGGGTCACTTACGCCACCTTTAATGCTGAAGAGATGGGCGTCCACAAGGCAAATGTCGATAAGATGAAAAGCTCAAAGAACCCAGACGTCAAGCGCATGCTGGGTGTGTCTGGCAACCTCGGCAAGAAACTCGGGCTCGACAAGGAATGGGCTTACCGCATCATCAAGCAGGTGGGCAGCTACAAGGACATCTACGACAATAATTTCGGCGCCAATTCACCGCTGAAACTGCCGCGTGGCCCCAATGAGCTGTGGACCCGTGGCGGCATGATCTACGGCTTCCCGATGAAATAGGCAAACTGCTTACTTGAGATGACGCGGGCCGGGTCGCACTGGAGCAATGCCAGTACGTTCCGGCTCGCGTCCACGTGCTATTATTCGCCTGCTATCCGTGCCACCGATCTTCAATTATTGGCAGTAGGGAAGTTAATTGACCCAAGCCGCACCTGATAAACAACCTCGGAGCGATACTTCGTTTCTGAATGATATCGCTTTTAGAGGCGTGGCCTATCAGGTGCTCCTTGGGGTGGGCGTTCTGCTCCTGGTCTATATTTTATACGTCAACGTAAATGCCAATCTCGAGCGCCAGCGCATCGCGACAGGCTTCGATTTTCTGTTTGAGACATCGGGCTTCGATATTGGTGAAACGCTTATCGAATATGACTCAGAAGACAGCTATGGCCGCGCCATGTGGGTTGGGGTCGTAAACACGCTCTCAGTTTCAATATGCGCAATTGTGCTGGCAACCATACTTGGCACGGTCATGGGGATTGCGCGTGTTTCGCGAAACTGGCTCGCTTCGCGTTTCGCTTCCGCCTATGTGGAACTCTGCCGGAATATCCCGGTGGTGCTGCATGTGATTTTCTGGGCTTCTGTACTTCGAAATCTGCCCGGGCCAAAGCAGGCAATTGTTATTTTCGATGGTGCCTATCTTGCCAACCGGGGTCTGATATTCCCCATACCTGAACCAAATCCGGCTTACCCCTGGGTCTGGGCTGCCCTTGCCGCCGGGATAATTACCGCTTTTCTATTCAGCCGCTGGGCGGACAGGCACCGTGAAAAAACCGGAAAATATATTGCCGCCTTATGGCCCGGTCTCGCCATTGTCATTTTATTGCCTCTCATCACGTGGCTGGTGCAGGGTGCGCCGCTCGTCTGGAGCGTGCCGGAACTCAAGGGATTCAATTTCGTAGGCGGTGCTTCGCTTACGCCCGAATTTGTAGCGCTTCTGATCGGTATCACGGTTTATACCGGCGCCTTTATCGCGGAGATCGTACGCGCCGGCATCCAGTCTGTGCCAATCGGGCAAATAGAAGCGGCCAAGGCGCTGGGCGTTAGGCCCGGCTTCGTCATGCGCTACATCACATTTCCGCAAGCTCTGCGCGTCATCGTGCCGCCGACCACAAGCCAGTATCTGAGCATGACCAAAAACTCCTCTCTCGGCGTGCTCATCGGCTATCCCGACCTCGTCAATGTCGGTAATACGACGCTCAATCAGACAGGTCAGGCGGTTGAGGCCATCCTTGTCATGATGACGGTGTACCTTTCCATCAGCCTGACGATCTCTCTCGGCATGAATATCTACAATCGCTACGTGGCGATCCAGGAGAGATAGGGCAATGAACGAGATACATTCATCAACCGCTGAGAAAACCGGCAGCCCTGATCAAAAAGGGCCGGGGAAAGCATCACGTCAGCAACCCCCTCCAACTGAAAAAATTGCCATCCTGAGATGGATGAGAGAGAATTTGTTTGCCTCGACGGCGAACGCGGTTCTGACCTTTTTACTTGTCGCGGCAGTCGTGATGTGGGTGCCCGGTTTCATCCAATGGGCTATTATTGATCCTGTCTGGTACACGCTTGATCCTGAAGTCTGCCGAAAAGCGCAAGGCGCTTGCTGGGCGGTCGTGGGTGAGAAGCATCGCCCGATGCTGTTTGGCCTTTATCCTTACGAAGAGCACTGGCGGCTGGTGATTGCGGTGACAATTTATCTGGGCACTGTCGGCATCACCATGGCCCGCCGTTTCTGGCACTGGCAGATACTCGCCCCGCTGTGGGCCGCTGCCCTGGTGATTATCTCGATCATGTTATGGGGCGGGATTTTTGGGCTCGAGCACGTGGAAACAAGTCAGTGGGGCGGCCTGCCGTTGACTATGGTCCTGTTCACCGGAACCGTTGTTATGGGGTTTCCCATCGCAATTTTGCTGGCGTTGGGACGGCGCTCGCATCTGCCGCTCGTGAAGGCGGTTTGCGTCACCATCATCGAGTCGCTGCGCGGGGTGCCACTCATCACCATTTTGTTCGTGGCGGTGAATGTCTTTCCGCTGTTTCTTCCCGAAGGTCTTGAGTTTGACAAGCTGCTCAGAGTGATGGTCGGCATGGCGATCTTTTTTGCCTGCTACCAGGCGGAAGTCATACGCGGGGGTCTTCAAGCCATATCACGCGGTCAGTATGAGGCAGCTGAGTCTCTTGGCCTGAGCTACTGGCAGACGACGGGGCGGATCATTTTGCCCCAGGCGCTGCGCATCTGCCTGCCGGGCATCGTCAATCACATCATAGCGGCGTTCAAGAACACCTCCTTTGTGCTCATCGTCGGTCTGTTCGATATCCTGACGGCCACAACCGCCGTTATGCAGGACCCGCTCTGGAGGCGGTTCTTCGTCGAGGCATATCTGTTCGTGGCGATGGTCTATTTCATCTTCTGTTTCGCGCTTTCGAAATACAGCCAGCATATCGAACGCTGGTTGAACGAAGGCAAGCGGTTTTAAGCCTGTGGAGGGCCAAGCGATGCCGAAAGGTAAAAATTCGAAGAAGAACTCCGGGAGCCAGCCGGTTATCGAGCTTGAGGGTGTCGGCAAATGGTACGGGGACTTCCAGGCCCTGCGCGACATTAATCTCACCATCAACAAGGGCGAGCGCGTTGTGGTGTGCGGTCCTTCGGGCTCCGGCAAATCGACCATGATCCGCTGCATCAACCGGCTGGAGAAACACCAGCGCGGACGCATCGCCGTCGATGGGATTGAGCTCACCGACAATTTGAAGAATATCGAAGCCGTCCGGCGCGAAGTCGGCATGGTGTTCCAGTCGTTCAATCTGTTCCCGCATATGCGGGTCATCGACAATCTGTCGCTGGCGCCGATGCTGGTACGGCAAATGCCGAAAAAGCAGGCCGAGGAGATGGCGATGACCTATCTCCAGCGCGTCCAGATTGAAGATCAGGCGTATAAATATCCCGGCCAGTTGTCTGGCGGCCAGCAGCAGCGCGTCGCCATTGCCCGTTCGCTTTGCATGCAGCCCCGTATCATGCTGTTCGACGAACCAACCTCAGCGCTAGATCCGGAAATGATCAAGGAGGTGCTCGACGTGATGGTCGAACTCGCCGATGACGGCATGACCATGGTGGTTGTGAGTCACGAGATGGGCTTTGCGCGCAAGGTTGCTCACCGGGTCATATTCATGGACGACGCGGAGATCGTTGAAATAGCGCCGCCTGAAACCTTCTTCAATTCACCGAAGAACGATCGTACCAAGCTTTTCTTGAGTCAGATTCTGAGCCATTGACGTTACGAGGCAGTCCATGACCATACAGGCATCAACCCATCAGCACGCTCCAGCCACGCCAGCAGCAGGACCTGATTGGGATGCCTTGCGTGCGCAGTTTCCGGCGGCCAGCCAATTTGCCTATCTGGATATCGGACGCAAAGCCCTGCTGCCGCTCACCGTCAGGGCATCGATGGAGAGTTGGCTCGATGATGTATATGAAAATATTGGCGGCAATGCCTTTTCCATGGATGGTCCTGAAGATACCCGGGATGCGATCGCGAATGTGTTTGGCGCACCGCGTGAAAATATTGCGCTTGTTAAAAATACATCTGAAGGGATCAATATTGTCGCTGCCGGTTTTCCCTGGCGCGATGGTGACAATGTCGTCATCAGCAAATTAGAGCATGAAAATAACACCTTCCCCTGGCGTCATCTCCAGCGGCGCGGCATAGAAATTCGCTGGGCGGAACCTGACCAGCAGGGTCGCGTTACGGTGGACAGTTACGCCAATGCAATTGATGCCCGCACCAGAATAATTGCGGCGGCCTATGTCGCCTATGGTAACGGATACCGGGCTGATCTCCCTGACGTTGCGCAGTTTTGCTGTGAGAAGGGTATCAAACTGATTGTCGATGCCATTCAGGGAATTGGCGTGCTGGCGGCGCCCATAAGCTCGCTTGGCGCCGATGTATTATGTACCGGAGGCCATAAGGCTCAGTTCAGCTTAACCGGAGCGGGGTTCATGTACATCACGGATGAGATGATAGACCTTCTTGATCTGACCTATGCCGCAAAATTTTCCTTCACCTCAATCGATCGTGCCGTTGATAAACTGGAGCTGGCGCCCGACGCCCACCGGTATGAGTATGGAAATCCAAATTTTCTCGGGCTTTGGGTTCAGAAGCGTTCTGCCGAATTCATTCACTCGATTGGTCTGGAACATATCGAGGCACGGGTTCGCAGCCTCACCACATATTTGATCGAAGAGCTTGAGGCTCGGCAATTCAAGGTGCTGACGCCCCGGCCATGGGAGGAACGCGCCGGGCTGATCTCTGCCGAGATTGATGGCAATGCGGATGAAATCGAAAGCAGCCTGCGCGAGCGTGGCATTATCGCGGCGGCAAAAGACGGCAACATCCGGGCCGGGGTTCATTTCTATAACAACGCCGACGACATAGACTGTTTTGTCGAGGGTCTTTCCTCCATCGCCCGCGGTCATTGAACTGGAGTACGCGCAATGCCGGTAAATATCCGTATCGATCTGGTGAGCGACACGGCATCACGGCCCAGCCGCGCCATGCGCGAGGCTATGGCGAAGGCTGAAGTGGGTGATGAACAACGCGGCGAGGATCCGAGCACCAATGCACTTTGTGAACGGGTTGCGGATCTGCTTGGGCAGGAAGCCGCTCTTTTCCTGCCCTCTGGCACGATGTGCAACCAGATCGCGATTGCGGTGCACTGCCGGGGTGGTGATGAAATACTGGCGTCGGATAATGCGCATATCATCGGGTCGGAAGGGGCAGGGGCGGCCATTTTCGCCGGTTCATTCATTCGTGCGGTGCCGTCGAAGAACGGTATTTTCGATGTTGAAAACCTGCACTCGATGCTGCGGACGCCAAAGGATAAAGCGCCGTGCTCGCGTCTCGTAAATATTGAGCAGACGGTCAATCGCGGCGGTGGTGTAATCTGGCCGCTCGCAACATTGAAAGAGATAATCAAAGTTGCGCAGTCCAATAGCCTTGTCATGCATATGGACGGCGCCCGGCTGATGAATGCGGTGGTCGCATCAGGTATTTCAGCGTCCGACTATACGAGTGGCTTTGACAGCGTGTGGCTTGATCTTTCAAAGGGGCTTGGCTGCCCTGTGGGCGGCGTTCTCGCAGGAAGTAAAGAATTCATAGAAAAGGCCTGGGTATGGAAATACAGATTTGGAGGTGCTATGCGCCAGTCAGGAATTATCGCTGCCGCTGGGCTCTATGCCCTGGATAATAATGTGCAGCGGTTGGCGGACGATCACACAAATGCGAAAACCTTTGCGGGGCTGATAAGTGAACTCCCCGGAGTGCAATTGGTATTTGAGGACACGGCAACCAATCTTGTCTTCTTCGATGTTTCTGAAACCGGGATACCAGCGGCTGTCATTGTGGAGAAACTAATAGAACGCGGCATACGAATTGGTGCTGAAACCAAAACCACAATGCGGGCTGTTACCCATCTCGATATCTCTCATGATGACGTGAATGAAGCCGCCGGGGCGCTGGGTGAGTTGTTGTAATGAGTTCATGACCTCATTCGCTGCTCGGTTAGCGGCCAGTGAATTGGGGTTTTCGCTTTTCTGAAAACGCACTTTGTCCTTCTGCTCTGTCCTTGCTGGTATCGCACTCAACCACCAGTCGGGCGCACAGTTCGCGATCCCGCAAGGTTTCCTCTTTAACAGACTCATGAACGATGGCCTTTGCCGCAGCAACCGAAAGAGGCGCGTTCGCGGCAATCTCACTGGCAAGCGCATCGACGCTTTTTTCAAGGATGCTTTCGCTGACAACCCGGTTAATGAGACCCCAGCGCAGCGCCTCTGAGCTGGGAAAACGGGCGGCGGTAAACAGCATTTCTTTTGCATGCTTGGCTGAAATATTGGACGTCAGCAGGAGGATGTCATCGAGCTTGTAGCCGATCCCTATCCGTGCCGGCGTTACTGCAAATTCACATGTATCCGCTGCGATCTGCAAATCGCATAATTGCGCCAGCTCAAGCCCGCCGCCAATGCAAAACCCTCTGATCTTGGCAATTGTCGGTTTTGGAAAAGTGCGCAAGGCGTTATAGGCGCAACTGGTGATGGCATCGTAATCTGCCCGTTGCTCAGATGTGTTTCGAAGGGCCGGAAACTCACTGATGTCATTGCCGGCGCAAAAGCTTTTATCCCCGGCGCCGGCCAGTATCAGCACGCGAACTTGCTTATTTCCCGCCCAGTCGTTCAGCTGATCACCAAGCGCGCGCCACATGGATAATGTCATGGCGTTGCGCTTTTCAGGCCGGTTAATAGTCAATCTGGCAATGTGTCCGTCGATTTCGGCCAGCAGAAGTGATCCGGCATCAGCCATGATCGTCCCTTTCTTCTTTAAATGCCACAAACAGACCCTAGAGTTCCAGGCCGAAAATTCTCAGTCAGAACGTCGAATTTTGGTATCAGCTTACGCAAGATTTCCTGACCTTCGGGTTGCCGAAGATCAAGCGTTATTCCCCTTTTATTACGATTGGTCACATTCCACCAAAGTGGAGATCCGTTTTTTTGTACGGGGGAAGTTTTAGCAGAGCGACCTGCTCCCCTTGCTTGGACCACCCAACTGGAGATTTTCCGGGGGTTATGGTTCAGGGCGGTGCTGCGGCGGCTGAGTCGTTCATCAGCGAGATCGGCGGTTTGTTTCCGGTTGTGCTGTGGGGACGGACGTAGTTGTAGTCCTCACGCCATTCCTCCATTTTTGAGCGAGCATCGTCAAGGCTCATGAACCAGTGAGCGTTCAGGCATTCTGCCCTGAACTTACCGTTGAAGCTTTCGATGAAGGCATTGTCTGTCGGTTTTCCAGGCCTGGAGAAGTCAAGAACAACGCCCCTTTAGTAGGCCCACAGATCGAGATCGCGAGAGATGAATTCGCTTCCATTGCCCACACGGATGGACTTTGGGTAACCTATGTTGCGACACACGCGTTCGAGTGTTTGGACCACGTCTTCACCGCGGTACGAGAACCGTGGATCGGTTGCCGGTAAGTAGCGCGAGAACGTATCAACGATGGTCAGGTTGCGAAGCTTTGATCCCGCCATAAGTGATTTGTGAATGTGTGCCATTTTAGCTCTTATAAACAGTTTTTTAATAAACACTTGACTGACCGGCCCCCACAGATTGGTCCACTTCCATTGTTAGTGCATTGACGGCCTTCGGTCCAACGCGACGACGACCTCAGGCGCTGGCGGGCGGTATCCCAGCGCGCTGTGTGGCCTGACCGTGTTGTAGTGTTTCCGCCATTGCTCGATGACGATCTGTGCCTCCTTCAGGGTGTAGAAGATCTCCCCATTGAGCAGTTCATCCCTGAAGCGGGCATTGAAGCTCTCGCAATATCCGTTCTCCCAGGGTGATCCAGGTTCTATATAGGCGGTCTGCGCACCGACTGCCGTGATCCATTGGCGGACAGCCTCCGCGACGAACTCGGGGCCATTATCAGACCTGATAAAAGCGGGTACGCCGCGCAGGATGAAGAGATCGGTAAGGACATCGATCACGTCGATGGAGTTGAGCCTCCTCTTGACCCGGATCATCAGACACTCCCTGGTGAACTCGTCGATGATGTTGAGCGTCCTGAAGGCCCGGCCATCATGGGTGCGCTCATGGACAAAGTCATATGACCAGACGTGATTGGGATGTTCGGGGCGAAGCCGGACGCAGGAGCCGTCGTTGAACCACAGCCGAGCTTTCTTCGGTTGTTTCGATGGGACCTTCAGCCCTTCTCGCTTCCACAGCCGCTCGATACGCTTGTCATTGACCTCCCACCCGGCCTGACGCAGCAGTGCCGCAATGCGGCGATAGCCATAGCGACCATACTGCCTTGCCAGCTCGATCATGTCAGCGACGAGACGCTCCTCGTCTTCTCTGCCTCTGGGAACATGACGCTGTGTCGAACGGTGCTGACCAAGCACGCGACAGGCACGGCGTTCAGAGACGCCAAGCCTGTCACGTACAAGGTCAATATAGTGTCGTCTGCGAGAAGGGCTTAGAAGTTTCCCCGTGTAGCCTCAGCCAGGATCATCTTGTCCAGGGTCAGATCAGAGACCGCCGTCCTCAGCCGTTGGTTCTCCTTCTCCAACTCTTTCAGACGCTTCAACTGGTCGGCCTTCATGCCGCCATACTCCTTGCGCCATCGGTAGAAGGTCACCTCGCTCACGCCAATCTGACGGATCGCATCCACCATCGCCATGCCTTGCCCACGCAGAACATCAACCTGTCGCAGCTTCGCGACCACCTCTTCAGGCTT